>SXJH01000245.1 GCA_005779435.1 Nitrosomonas sp.
CACCGCCGATACGAGCCAGCGTATCGGTTTCCCGCAACGACTCCTTCATACGCCCAGCCAAGGCAATCAGAAATTGATCGCCTATCTCATGACCATGACTGTCGTTAATGACCTTAAAACCATCGAGATCAAGATAAGCTATGGCCATCGACTGTTGCCGATGATTGCATTGAATCAGCGCCTGCTGTAGAGAGCTACTTAGCAATGTCCGGTTAGGCAAACCGGTCAATCGATCGTGATAGGCCGCATATTCAAGTTGCTGACGATGTTCATATTCGACAGTAATGTCAGAGATAAAACCGACATAGTTGCGGATACTGCCGTCAGCATCCCTGACTGTGCTGATCATTTGGTGAGTAGCGAACGGCTTGCCGCTTTTGTGTAAATTCCATAACTCACCCGACCAATAGCCTGTGTTGTCGACTATCCGCCAAATATCGCAGTAGGCGACTTGAGGTTGACGCTCGAAATATAAAATATGCGGTGTTTTGCCGATGAGTTCTGCACGTGTATAGCCCGTGATACGGCAGAAAGCTTCATTTACTTCCACAATGACAGTATCCGATGCGGTAATGACGATCCCTTCACGGGCATAAGTAAATACATTAGCGGCGAGCCGAAGCGCTTCTTCGTCCTGTTTGCGTTTGGTCACATCGACCATCAAGCCGCGTAGCCAGCGCGGCTCATTATTCTCGGAAACGACAGTGACAATGTCGTGCAACCACACAGTGCATCCATCCTTAGTGATGAAGCGGTACTCAAAATCATGTTGTTCGAGACGTTCGGTGTAAGAAGCGCAATAAGCAGGCACCCAAAGTTGATCGTCAGGATGAAGATGCTCGGACCAGAAACCCGGCACTAGCCAATCTTTACATGGAAATCCGAGCAAGCTCTCGGCTTGGCTACTGATGAAAGTGAATGTAAAAGTGCGCGCGTCAGCTTCCCAGACGATGCCGTCCACGGATTGAATCAGCGAGGATAATCGCGATTCCGAAGCTTCCAGATCGGCTTGGATGCGGTGCCGTTCGGTCACGTCGCGCGATAGCACGATGAAACGCGATGCATTACCGGCATCGATTCCTTTGCGCGCGATCGATAGCTCAAACCAATGTTCCCCGCTGGGCAGGTCGAGCCGGAACTGCCGTCCATGTGAAAAACGCATTTGGTGCGCTTCATCAATCGCCGCCATAACCACTTTCGCCGCTTCGTCTGGCAATACTTCCGCAACCGTCTTGTTCCATAACTCATGCGGCGGCGCTGCAAGCAACTCGGTACGCGGCGAATGGTAATTGTAGTAACGCCCGTCTCTGCCGAGTTCAAAGAGCAAATCGGGAATCGCATCCAGCGTGCCGGCTAAAGCCTGTTGCGTATCCAGCAATAGATTTTCGATCTGCTTGCGGCTGCTGATGTCGTGGAAATTGACCACTACTTGCTCAAGCCTTTCATCATCCGAGAACTCGGGAAAGGCGCTGACCAGCACCCAGATTGCCTCAATCTTGCCGGGACGGCATATACCGAGCACCAGTTCACGGATCGGACGATGCGTGGCAATTACACGGCTGACTGGATATTCTTTCGATTCCAGTCGCTTATTTTCTTCGTCGACAAAATGCCATGCCGGATCGGCCGCTACCGTGCCGGTGATTAAATCTGTCGAAAGACCGAGTAATTCGGTCGCACAGCGGTTACTGAAAATGATGCTCGTGTCCGGTGCATGAACGACAACGCCTGTATGCAAATTCTGCAGTAGGCGAGTGTAGCGATTGTCCATATTATTCTTAATTGTTCTTCAATTTTACTGAAACACAACCAATGCCACCCGTAAAAAATCTATTCCAAGCAATCACCCCCCTTTCTCAATGTCCGCCGTGCATAATACGCAAATCCGACTGCATTGCGCTGGCCGCGCAAAATCCAATCGTGCGCTTCCCGCCCCAGATCCGGATCGATCGGCTGAATTTTTCCGGCGGACATCGCCAATAACTGCATCCGTGCCGCGCGCTCGAAAGCCAATGCCAGAATGCAAGCTTCCTCGATACTGGAGGCAGCAATCAGCAAGCCGTGATGCGCCAGCAGTAAAGCGCGCTTGTTGCCGATCGCTTGAGAAATCAACTCGCCTTCTTCGTTGCCGACCGGTACGCCCGGCCATTTGGGCAAAAAAGCCACATCGTCGTAGAGCACGCAATTATCCATATGCGAAATCTCCAGCGGCACTTCCAGCATGCTCAGTGCCGCCGTGTGTATGGCATGGGTATGAATGATGCACTGCACATCGGGTCTGGCGCGGTACAGCCATGAGTGAAAACGATTGGCCGGATTCGCCATGCCGTCGCCCTCGAGCACCTCCAAGTCTTCGTTGACCAACAGCAAATTGCTGGCGCAAATCTCATTGAAACCGAAACCCAGCCGCTGGGTTAAATAAGTCCCCGGTTTTTCGCCGCGCGCGGTGATTTGCCCGGCCAGCCCGGAATCGTGTCCGTTATCGAACAAAATTCGGCAAGTCAGCGCAAGTTTTTGCACCGGTGTGTAATTCGTGCCGTGCAAATGCCGATCCATCTGCACGAACGATTGTTGAATCAGTTGTTCTTTATCCAGATTAAAAGTGTTATTGGTCATCGTCTCTCTCTCGATTGTCAAAATTCGTCCTGGCTTGAAATAAATCGCTCGATTTCGCGGCGATCCCGCTTGGTGGGCCGTCCTTTGGTATAAAACGACTGTATCTGCGGCTGCGCTTTCAAACGCGCCGCCATGAGTTCCCGCTGCGCGCGGCTTTCCTCGGTTTCGCGGTACAACAATTGCGCTTGCGGCGCGGAGCCGCGCTTATTCGATAGCCCCAGCACTTCGACGACATACTGATAATTGCCGATACGGATCGTCAGCATATCGCCTATCGCAATCGCTTTGGCGGGTTTGACCCGCTGATCGTTCAGCGTCACTCGTCCGCGCTCAACCGCCTCGGCGGCCAATGAGCGCGTTTTAAAGAATCGCGCTGCGAACAGCCACTTATCGATACGGAATTTTTCCACGGCATCGTCGCGTTGCATGGTCGATCAATCCATCAGGCTGGTGTTAATGTGTATCTTGCTTTGCAAAGTTCTGTGCACCGGGCATTGATTGGCGATTTCCAATAGCCGG
>SXJH01000246.1 GCA_005779435.1 Nitrosomonas sp.
ATTTTCATTCAATCGAACCAACCGACATGGAAACGTTGAATTCTTCGCTGCACACCAAGATTCGTCATGACTGTCATTATCGATAACAATCACTTCAAAATTTTTATAGGTTTGCTGTTCTAGCGACAACATCACTCGAGCCAGCATATCACCCGCATTATAGTTAACGATAACTATTGAAAAATAGGGATTTTTCATGGATGACCAATATATCCTTTATTCAACAGAATCTGATCATCATTGAATAGCATTAACTTACAAGACCTCGCCCGCAATAGTAATCATCAAGAACCAAAGAACTCAAAATCTCCTTTTCCGACCGGGAAGGATGCCTAACAAATTCATCGAATAAAGTAGTTGCGATATCTGGAGGAACTTCGAAAGTATCAATAATTTTGTCACGTATCATAATGGATTCACTCACAAAATCCATTATGCCTCGTCTGATTTCTGCACGCGTTAAGGTCGATTGACGCTCTTTATCATCAAGTTGTCGGAATTGAGGAACAATGTCTCCGGATTCTGTTCGCCGATAGCAAACGATCTGCGCATCATCCGAGCTTAACAGCTTTTCCAAAGTAAAGCTCTTGACAAAGATTGCTGACTTATCTACATCAGGATTGATGTGGTGGCAAAAGTAACCCTGAGTAATAGCGCCATATTGCGAGGATATTTTTTGTGCTTGCTTTATGGTCATCATGTAATAACCATGTACTGGATGATTAATAATGCGGTTTAAATAACCCTGTATTGTCGCGGAATAACCGATATCCACAATTGCAAACTTAGCGTCCACGTTTAAGCCTACTTTATCTAAATATGCCAGCAATCCAGGGCGCTCATTTTGTGCATTAGCTAGGATGCGCGCTTCAAGGGCTTTTAATACCGGCTTGAGATGATCAATATTCTCGTTTTTCACCACAATCAGTTTGTCTCTAGACCATAGTCTCTCGCGAATCAAATTCTCATACTCATCAACTGAAAGCTGTAATCCATAACGCTCCCTAATAAAATCTATTAACTGGGTTGGAGAAGATTGAGTACGTGCTATCTGAAAAATATCCTCAAGATTTGAGATCATTGATACAGAAACAGCGCGCCGAGAAAGTATTAAGTAATTAGAAGGAATGGCGTTTTTATTATTGGATGTCCATTGATCATAAACCATTTTTAGGATCTGACCTTCGCGAGCAAGAAAATATAAGCACTGAATCTTATCGATAGCAGCTTGTTTAGCTAACCATTGAACAAAAGACAAAATGATTGGCCCGGCAATTGTATACCCGATTGCCCAAGGTGTAGACGGCACAAAATCAAAAGGATCAAACTTTGGAAAAGTGAGTTGATGAAAATTCCTTTGTACGATCATACCAAGGGTAAGTTGGCTGTTGAGATCATCACTATATGATATACGCTGAATGATAGGCTCTAAGCGAGGCATTGCACGCGCGAGTTCCACAGAACGCATCGTATGGATACACTTATCGATTCCTAAATTTGTTGGTATTTGCAAGTCTGAGTGCTCATTATCACCAATAATCAAGATTTCGTTTGGAGAAACATTTTCCTGAAGCAATAGTTGGCGATAAAAATCGCCCGTATCTTTCCGGAATCCGTTTTCGGAGGACAAATAAAATTTATGCCATCCGTAGATACCATTCCGTTGCAGCATCATTTCAATTAATGATTTGGGAAGATACATATCACTGGCTAATACAACGCGCTTACCTAATGAAACGGCGGTTTGTAATAGTTCAACCACTTCCGGTCGTGGAGTAACCATCTCCATTTCAATCGTTTCTTCCAGATTACGGAGCTGCTGTGCAATTTCCGAGGACAGGCCAGACATAGCAATGAGTTCTGAAAAAATAGTATCCATTCCTATATCGCGACCAGCTTTCTGGCGCGCTTGAGATTCTGCCGTAGCACGAAACTCGAGGTATAAATCACCTACTTTGCCGCCGATCTTTTCGGCAACAATATTCTTTATTATTTCTGGATTAAGTAAGGGGCGCGTCAATAGCGTATCAAAAATATCAAATACAACAATACGTACATCTGGATTTATCAGCACAAGATGCAGATCTTCTCGGCTACGGGATAAATATTGCTCGAAATGCCAACGAGACCAACTGTTCGACTGCGTATCCCGCAGGACAATTGCATTGTATCCAGAACGCTGTGTAACAAGCACCAGCAAACGCTCAAGGCAATGGGCCAAAGTAGCATCGGTTTGTCCGGCTTCTTCCGGAAAATCGTCAAGCGTAAATCGTGCATCAAATAGCGGCTTCAGAGCTTCCGCTCTGATCCAGAACATTGATCCTGCGGGAAAATCGAAATAACCTCTTGGCATTCTGGTGATATTAAGCCGGTTACACCAGAGTAATCCCAGCGCTTGATTTGAAAGCCAGGTATATGCTGCATAGGGCAGCTTGTGATAGTTTTGAGGGTAAACAATCCCTATGTCTTTTTCTCCACTGAGCAGAGTAAATATTTTCTGGATTTGTGATTTGCTGCCGAGTAAACAATTTAACAGATACTCTCGCCATCCATCAGTTGCGCCAAGGTTATATAACGATTTTTTACTATGAATATGCGCAATAAAATCGTACTGTTCCAATTCTTTTCCAAAGGTACAAAACATCGGGGCAATATCACGACCACGATTAGGTACGATGGCGATGGTTAATTGCTTTAGCTGTGGCAATCGAGAGAAAGCTTTCTGACACGTTTGCCGTGCTGATTCGCTGGTTGTCGAAACGAACAAATCATACGGAAAAGGCATATTTTGTATAAAGCTCGCGAACTCTGATGCCAGATCTGCATAGAAAATATGTGCATGAATAGCTATGCGTCCTGGTGCTGTTGTCAAGCTGGGAACGGCTGCAAGATCAATCATCCCGGCAAAGAAGTCTTTGTATCCAGTCGGTAATTGATTGGCTTCACAACATCCTTGAGCAATTCGCCAAGCCTCATAGTGTCCTGTACCGACAAAAAGCGCTCCGGCGATACGGTAAGCAGCGGTTAGAATTTTGTCCCGCCAACGAACCGGCAACCGCCAATAAATACGCTTTAACAATGGCAAAATCCTGCGACGCAAACTTTCCCATGCTTCACGATACCGGCCACGTGCAATTCGAACGAAAAATCGCAACGGCGCGGTCATTCGCCATGAAGTTGAATGGAATATATCGTCGACAGTTTTGCTAAGATCGTGGATGGTTTTATTGAGATCATGGATGGTTTTATTGAGATCATGAATGGTTTTATTGAGATCATGAATGGTTCTACTCGAGTTACTAATCGCTTGCTGAGATAATTGTTCACGCTGCGCGTATGACAGCGCCTCTTGTTGAATGCGATCTTGCAATGAAGCGATTAATTGTTCGCTACTTACTACTTGCGCGCGTAGATTGATTATCGCGTTTTCCCGGTATTGAATGAGATCTTCAAGTTGTGTTCCGGAAAAAATTTTTTTCCATTTCTCATAAATTTTACTTCTGGCTTCCCTTACAAAGTTTTCATCTTGTTTGTACCCCAAATTGGAGCGCCCAAAATTCCGATAAATAGCGGTAATCTTATTAACATGTATTATTTGGCTGCACTGGCTCAGCTGGATCCAGAAATCCCAATCTTCAAAAACTTCCAAAGTTTCATCAAAATGACATTGATCGGCACCGACCAAAGATTTTTCAAATAGCATGGCGTGAATTGGAATGAAGTTTCTCCCCCACAATCTGAACCGATCGAAGGGTTCATTAAATTCAGTGAAAGTTTCAAGCCGATCATTCTCATAGTATTCAACTTTCACACCCGCATAAGCACATTTCGTTGACGTGTGGCTTTGTAATGCAGCAACAAGCGTTGCGATATGCTCCGGATAAAACAAATCATCGTCATCCAGGAAGATAAGGTAAGTTCCATGCGCAGCCAGCAAACCGGCGTTAGCTGCACAGCTCCGGTTAAGTGGCCGGTTATCGCCAATTATTCGCATCGAAAAACGCCCGCACCACGCTCCAACCGCCCCATGCCCCGCACCTTTCGCATTGACAATAACAACTTCGATATTCGGATAAGTCTGCAAAGCGACGGAATCCAGTGCATCCGGCAGGGTATCGCGATCCATGCTGCGGATGATGACGCTGACCAGCGGCAAATCGCTGTTGTCGAGCGGAAGTCCCAACGCTTTTTGGCGGGAATGCTCCGACCGATAGAGATTGAGCGGATCGTTCGCCAGTTCCTCGGCCGGAATCAGGTTGAAAGCTTCGGCGGCGGTTACGTGGGCTGGCAACGTATAAGTGCGGTAGCGATTCAGCGATGCAATATGGAGATCGTAGCGTTGTTTTGCATTCTGAGAAACAAAACATTCCATTGCGGCGTTTTTGCGCGGCATCAAGCCGGTGATATCGAGCAATAAATTGGGGTGTAGCGGTACGCCGACCTCATACAGCGCAATGCGTATATGTTTGCCGATGCGCCTGACCGCTTCGATAACGGCCATTGCCAGCATGCGGTGATCCGGGTGCATTTCAAAAACCGACGGTGCATAAACCAGGTCTGCATCCGTTTCGCGAATGGCCGCCGATACTTCCTGAATCAGCTTTTCATCATAGCGGATTTGCCGATCCCGGTATCGCCAGAAAACCGGAGAACCGTAGCCGAGTATTCGCGCCGCAGCAATGCTCTCTTGCCGGCGCTGCGATGTATATGCGGCTGTTTGATCTTCGCTAACGCCGTATGCGCCATCGGATACGATAATGACGTGAACGGCGGCGCCTTGCTCAATATGGCGCATAATAGCCCCGCCACAGCCGAATACTTCATCGTCGGGGTGTGGCGCAAACACGAGCGCGCGTTGGCATGGAATCGACGCAACCGATTGGTCGGGGACGAGTATGTTTTCCAAGGATATCCAGTGTCAGGTTAATTGTGCCGCACAAGGCGCAGTGCAACTATTTTAACCCAAAACCGGGCTCAACTCTTGCTGACGTCTTCGTGGCGGTAAGAGAAAAGGAATTACGCGCAGACAGCAATCTACTTTGCGGACGGGATCAGTCCGGGGCGCTTCACACGACGATTAAAGTCAATAAAATCAATTCATATCCAATCAATGCGCCATAGCCTGCCAGAATCATGTACTTGAGATGCCACACGCGAATTTTCCCGGCAAGTTGTACATTATGATGAATAACGAGCAGCATCAAGGCAAGCGCAGTGAGCGCCAGTTTGACGGCAATGAATTTCTCAACGCTGTCTTCAATCAACACTGCCATAAACCAATTGACCTCCTCGCCGCCGCCCGCCAGGATATTGAGTGTGAGACAAGCATCGAGAAAGCTCAAAAACAAAATAGCAATGGCACACAGTATCAAGTGCCCCGCATAATGGTCTACATATCCGGGTGTTCCCCTTTTTAGCGTTCGGCGCTCCGCCGTTCGTCTACCGGGTTTAATGCCTAAGTGATAAGGACAAAAAAACGGCATGCCTTTTCGACGGTCTTGCCCTCGATTGTTAAAAATTGAGAGTGCATTGCTCATGTTTTTAATGCTCCCGGTTTGCCGACAAAGGCAACGATAAAGATTGGATTTACTTTTCCGCGACATTTCCATTGCATTCGATTGAAAGCGAAGTGTAATGGCGCAAACCCGAAATTGCAATTGTCAAGCAAACGAACCACTTGTTTACCTAAGGAAACGTAGACTCAATACGCTACAGGCAACGGATCCAGGCTGCGCCACAAATACCATGTCGCCACCGAGCGCCAGGGCTGCCAGGGTTTGGCCAATTCGATGATGGTTTTTTTATCGACCGATTGTCGGTCGAAATAGTGCTGGCTAATCGCGCGTTGCAGACCGATGTCGTCGAGCGGCAACACATCGGAACGTTGCAGGTGAAAAATCAGGAACATTTCGGCTGTCCAGCGACCGATGCCTTTGACTTTGATCAGATCCGCAATAATGGCCTCATCACTCATATCCGCCCAGGCGGTTTCGCGCAAATCCCCGTCAGTGAAGTGGCGCGACAAATCGTGCAAGTAAGTTACTTTTCGCGCAGAGAGGCCGCAGGCGCGAAGCAGTTCTTGCTCTGCAGCGACGATGGTTTGCGGCGTGATATCGGGAATCGTGGCGATGACTCTTTGCCATACGCTTTCGGCGGCTTTAACGGAGATTTGCTGGCCGACGATGGAACGCGCCAGCGTCGTGAATGCGCAGCCGCGCGATTCCAGCGAGGCATCGGCAAATTGCGCGATCAGTTGCCGCATAACCGGATCGCGTGCGGATAATGCTTGGCAAGCTTGTTTCCAGTAATCCGGCGTCATCGCTGCCGTGGTTACAACAACTCGTCCGCCTTACGCTTGGCCATCAGGCAAATCAAGTCGCAAGCGATATGTGCCGCAGCCAGCGCGGTGATTTGGCTATGATCGTAAGGCGGCGAAACTTCGACGATATCCATGCCGACCAGATCGAAGCCGGTCAATCCGCGCAAAATTGCCAACGCTTGCGCAGTGGAGAGCCCGCCGCATACCGGTGTGCCGGTGCCGGGCGCAAATGCCGGATCGAGGCAATCGATATCGAAAGTCAAATAAGCGGGACGG
>SXJH01000247.1 GCA_005779435.1 Nitrosomonas sp.
TGCGATGCAACCCATGGAACAAAGGGGGCTACGAACCCGTCCCGTAACTTGTCGCGAGAATAATATGTTGCTTGAAAAATCACACGATTCAAGCGTTATAGCTGAAAAACTTACCCGATTAAATAAATAATGGAAACGAAACGACTTGTATTAATCATTATTTTTTCCACGTCATTGCTGTTTTTATGGGATGCCTGGCAAAAAGAACTGTATCCACCGGCTTCGCAAGTAATGTCGTCGGTCGGCTCAACGGCCGCAAATCAACGCCATGATCCGCTGCCTGTACCGGGTGACGAATTAGCCGCCTCTACAGCGGGATCCGGAACGGCCTCAGAAATCGAAGGAATCAACCCGTCGATTACCCCTAATTTATTTGCTATCGGTGAAAAAATTAAGGTAACGACCGATACGGTGGTTGCCGAAATCGACACGGCTGGCGGCGATATACGTCAGTTGGGGCTGATTGAGCATCCGTCGCGGGAAGATCCGAGCAAACCTTACGAACTGTTATTGGATAAAACGGCGCGGTTTCACGTTGCGCAATCCGGTTTGATCGGAACGAATCTACCCAGTCACAAAACAAAATATACTGTAGATTCCAATAACTATGATTATCGTCTGGAATCCGGTCAGGATAAAGTGGTGGTGCGTCTCTTGGCACCGGAAGAAGACGGTATCCAAGTAGCTAAAATTTTCACATTCCATCGCGGCAGTTATGTCATCGACGTAGCGTTTGAAATTGTCAATCACAGCGATGCCACGATAATTCCGTTCTCGTACTTCCAGATGTTGCGCGACGCCAATGATCCGGCAGGTTCCAGCACTTTGGTTCATTCGTATACCGGAGCGGCGATGTACACCGATGCGGAAAAATTCCTGAAAATCAAATTTTCCGATCTGGACAAAAATAAAGCGGAATATCCGACCAATGCCGATAACGGCTGGATTGCGATGCTGGAGCATTATTTCCTGACGGCTTGGCTGCCGCCGCAAAATACGCCGCGCGAATATTTCGCCAAACGCCTGGCCCACAACCAATACACAGCCGGTGTTATCGCACCGGTCGGCGCGATAGATCCCGGTGAAACCAAAAATATTACAATGCCGTTTTATGCCGGTCCGCAAGAACAGAACAAACTGGCGGAATTGTCGCCGGGACTTGAATTGACCGTCGATTACGGCTGGCTGACGATATTGGCCGTTCCGTTATTCTGGCTGCTATCCTTTTATCATGACTGGACGGACAACTGGGGAGCGGCCATTATCCTATTGACGCTGACCGTCAAGTTGATTTTCTTCCCGCTGTCTGCCGCCGGTTACCGTTCGATGGCAAAAATGCGGGTTGTTACGCCGAAATTGCAACGAATCCGCGAACAATACGCGAGCGATCGCCAGCGCATGCATCAAGCGATGATGGAGTTCTACAAGGAAGAAAAAATCAATCCGATGGGCGGATGCTTGCCGATATTGGTACAAATCCCGGTGTTCATCGCATTGTTCTGGACGTTATTAGCCGCAGTTGAACTGCGTTATGCGCCTTTTGCGCTGTGGATTACCGATATGTCGGTGCCGGACCCGTATTATGTGCTCCCCGTCATCATGGGTATATCGATGTGGGTGCAATCCAAGCTTAGCCCGACACCGGCCGATCCGATTCAAGCCAAAGTAATGCAGATCATGCCGATTGCATTCAGCATTTTCTTCTTCTTTTTCCCGGCAGGTCTGGTGCTGTACTCACTGTGCAACAATATTCTTTCCATCACACAGCAGTGGCAAATCACCCGCATGTACGAAAACAAAGCGGAAGCCAGTGCCAATAAGGAAAAGAACAAGAGAAAAATAAAAAACAAACCCGAATCCGAAAAAGAAAACCTTCAATTGTCCGACGCGATTGCGGAACCAGCGGATGAAAAAGTGGTAGCGACGGAACAAGCCGAAGCGGTTGCCACGCAAGATCAAAAATCCGAAGAATCTCCGTCAGCAACGCATGCCAAGAAGGCCAAAAACCCTGCCAAGCCACCGGCAGCAAAGGAAAAAGCCAGTGTGGCGGCGCGGAAATCCAGGAAAAAAACCTAAGGGAACGCTGAATAATTCGGTGAACAAGACGGATGGAGCGCAAAAAATGAGACATATCGTATTGATAGGCGAATTTTCGAGCACCACCCAACGCGGCATATCGCTTGCCCAACCAATTACTCAGCGTTTCCCTGACAACCACAATCCCGGCATCGAGTTTCCCGATGTCCGGTGCCAAGATTTCCAGCACGATACCAAATGATTGAAAGCTAACACCGACACAATTGCAGCCATTGCAACGCCGCCAGGTCGTGGCGGTGTTGGCGTCATTCGCATCTCTGGCAACAATCTAACAAATCTCGCCGTAGCGATTCTGGGAAAGCTCCCAAAACCCCGTTACGCCAGTCTCAACAACTTCATCGGCGATACCGGCCACATTATCGACCAAGGTATCGCGCTTTATTTCCCGGCACCGCACTCTTACACCGGGGAAGACATACTGGAACTGCAAGGCCACGGCGGCCCGGCGATTATGCATTTACTGCTGAATCGCTGCTTATCGGCGGGCGCGCGTTTGGCGCAACCGGGCGAATTCACCCTGCGCGCTTATCTCAACGATAAAATCGATCTGATACAAGCCGAAAGCGTTGCCGATATTATCGAAGCCA
>SXJH01000248.1 GCA_005779435.1 Nitrosomonas sp.
CAGTCGCTTGTCCAGCAGTGCATCCAGCCCGCCTTCGTCATAACGGTTCATGTAGCGGCGGAATGTCCGGTCGCATACCCCAAGCAATAATGCCGCTTCCGTTTGCGTTAGACTCCCCTGTCTATAACCTCCATACGCTTCCTCAAATCTCATCTTCCGGGTCTCCTGTCGCCACTCTGTCCGTTTCATCTGAAATCCTCCTCGGATTCCATAGAAAACCGGACAGATCTTGTGCTACAACCCCGGACAGTTTATTTGTTCTCTACAAATTGAACCCTGATATTAGACAAACGACGCGGAACGATTTAGCATAGCCGGATTCTAATCAAGGCGAGATGGATACACGGATTCTGGAACCATTTTCGGGGGAATTCGATGAGTAGAATTATACCATTGCTAATCTTGGTCTTGTTTCCGAGCGATAGCCATACCAGCGCAAATTATTCCGCTGCGAATGTCGATATCGGCACGCCAGGAAACGTGAATAAAGTCGTGCGAACGATAAAACTGACGCAAGTCGATAATATGTTTTTACCTGCTGAAATTACCGTCAAGGAAGGGGAAACCGTGCGGCTTGTAATTAAAAATGGCGGTAACCATAAGCACGAAATGCTGATCGGCTCAATGGCGGATTTGAAAAAAGCGGCCGGTATGCGGCGTATCAGTCCCGATAATGTGCATGCCGAAGCGAACCTGATGCAGCTTGAACCTGGAGAACAAAAGGAATTGATCTGGCAATTTGCCGGTGCGGGTACTGTCGATTTTGCCTGTCCGTTGCCCGGTCATTTTAAGAAAATGCGTGGAAAAATTTTTGTGGAGAAAAAATGAAAAGACGAATCAGTAATCTGTTGGTGGGATCGATCATTGCTGCCGGTTTGTTGAGCGTAACCTCGCACGTTGCGGCGACAACTACCGTTGAGGTCTATAAAAGCCCTACCTGCGGGTGCTGCGGCAAATGGGTCGATCACATGCGCGATCATGGTTTTACGGTAAAAACACACGATGTCGGTAATAAAGAGATCAGAAAAAAATCGGGTATATCGAATACATTGGGATCTTGCCATACCGCACTGATTAACGGTTATGCGTTCGAAGGCCATGTACCGGCGCCGGATATTGCTCGCTTCCTCAAGGAGAAACCCCATGCCGTCGGTTTGGCCGTGCCGGATATGCCGCACGGCACGCCCGGCATGGAAGGTTCGCGAGTCGATCCTTACAGCGTGCTGCTGATCAAAGAGCGCGACCAGGAGCGCAAAGATACAACCATCTACAAGCGTTATGACCCGCATGCGCAACAAGTCGAGCGATCACAATCGGAACCTGAACCGCAGCCACAGCAAACAGGTTCGGTAATGCGCCTGAAATAATTTCCCGCTTTCATGACCGTACGCATTTTTTTGCTGTGCGGAATCGCTGCTCTCCTTATCCTCGGTTGCGGCGATTCCGTTCCGTTCGCCGCGATTACCGGAAAGCCGGTGGTTGATGGCAAAACCGGATTGGTCGTACGCAACCTGGATTCGGTGCAAATCCAGCGTGGCGAGGCGGTTTATCGTGCAAACTGCACCGGTTGCCACGGCCCCAACGGAGAGGCTACGCCGGATTGGCGCAAGCCTAATCCGGATGGCAAGTATCCTCCCCCGCCATTGGATAGTTCCGCGCATGCTTGGCATCATTCCACCGAGGTTTTAAAGAAAACGATTCTGAAGGGAACGCCGCCGGAAATCGGTTCCATGCCGGCATGGGAAGGCAAGTTGACAGAACAGCAAGTCGACGATGTTGTCGTTTGGATCAAATCGCTCTGGTCAGACGAGATTTACGATCTTTGGTACAAAAATTTCGAAGGTAAATAATTTCGCAATTGTTTACGCCTGACCGAATAGTCATTCGATCGTTCTTTGTTCAAGCGCGTTGATTTGCTCAAGAATTGCGTGCTTTTCATCTTCCAACGCTTTAAAGCGGCTGTACAGCGAATCGAGCTCAACCGCATACTGCTTTATTCTTTCCTGTTTCCCTTGCCTCTGTTGAACCAACTCTTCATATTTCGGAATAGGTATGCTCTTTTCCGGTGAAATCGGTTGCGCGGTTATCATCGGCGCCTCCGACATTTCATTACGGCGCAATTCCTGAATCATCAAGAATTGCTGATAAGTCGACTGAGATTCCTGTTGGATGCGGGTTAATTCCTTTTCCAATCGCTGTCGGTGTGTTTCCGTATCCGCCTGCGCTGGAATACATACCGCCAGAAGCAACCATAAAAGAATGTTTCGCATGATTCACGCCCTATTTCAAAATTGCCGATACAGTTCTTGATGCATTTTCTGCTTTAGCAGTTATTCAATACCGTTTGAAGAATTTTACACAACTATTCCCATAGCAAATGCCCTTTCATCGCGGTGAAAGTTTGATTTGCGGGGTAAGTATCTCTATTTTATTGATTGCTTATATTGCAAAACTCATTACTATTGGCATCCCAAGAAGCTGATTTCTCATAAACATTAATAATGAAGTTATAGCTGCGATGCGACGGTTAACGCTGAGTTTATTAATCTGCTCATTCATTTTATTTTGTACAGCCGAAACGAAAGCGCAGGAACCCAAAGGGCCGCGCTTTCGTTTGAGTGGATTTGGTACGCTGGATGTTACATCAGCCGGAACAAAACAAGTCGGCTATCACAATGAATTCAGCCATGCCGGCCAATTTGGCGGTGTATCGATCTTTTCCGGATCTGTCGCAGGCTTGCAGTTGGATGCCGATCTGCTGCCGAAATTAAGCGTCACCGTTCAGGGGATTGTCAAAGAAAGAGCTAAGCAGGATTTATTCAATTTCCTGGATTGGGCTTTTTTACGTTACCAGCTAACGCCTAATACCGTCATTCGCGCCGGGCGCATGGGCATGGATTTGTATATGCTGTCCGAATACAGGAACGTGGGCTTCGCCTACCTGTGGGCGCATCCTGTGGTTGAATTTTACATGCCGATCTCGTTCAGCCACTTCGACGGATTCGACGCAAAATATTCGCATAGAATCGGTCCTGGTTTTCTGGAATTCAAAGTCTATGGAGGCCAGGTCGGCTCCGACATCGTTGTCAGCAGAGGTGATTTCAGCTTAAGGGAGCGCCCATTTTTCGGTGCCAATGTGTCTTTAGAAACGGATCACTGGAAATTCCGTATGACTTATGCAACCGCCGAGGTTCATTCGGCGCGCAATCAGCAATTTCGACAACTGCTTAATGCATTGAATCATGTTCCAGCCAGTTTATGGCCGCAGGCCGCAGAAATATCGGACCATATTTCTGCGGAAGGAAAACAAACCGGCTATTATTCAGCGGGGGTCGCTTACGAAAAAAACGCGTGGGTGGTTCAATCTGAATTTTCCTGGTTCGATTCCAAATGGCCCAGCGTCAATGGAACGAACGGTTATTTAAGCGTTGGCCATAGATTCGGGCCGGTCACAGCATACAGTATCGGCTCTTATGCCAAGTCGCTGGATTCCCCTCTTCATTTCAATCCAGATCCGTCAACTCCCGAGGGTGTGGCGCAACTCCAGCAACAAACCCAATTAGCTTTTAATAGAACGCTTGTCGACCAAAATACATTCTCGCTGGGCGCACGCTGGGATTTAAATCATCAAACGGCGTTGAAAGCGCAATGGGATCATACCTGGGTCAGAAAAGACGGTGGTGGATTGTTGATCCTCAAAGAATCGCTGGATCAGGATATAACACTGGATACGTTCAGCGTAAATCTCAATTTCATTTTTAAATGATGAGATACCTGATCGCCACCCTGCCAATATTGCTGCTGATATCCGCCCAAGCATGGGCGGATATCGTTGTCGTCGTACATCCGCAGAGCGAATTAAAGAATTTGACAAAACAACAAGTTATTGATATTTATATGGGACGATTACAAATATCCGCAGACGGCGGCAAGATTGTTCCTTACGATCAGCCGCAGGATTCTGAAATCAGGGCCGCTTTTTATCAGAACTTGACTGAAAAACCGGTCGCTTCGGTTAATGCCTATTGGGCTAGGCTACTGTTTACAGGTCGCGCTTCCCCTCCAAGGCAACCGTCTGATAGCATGAGTATTGTAGATATTGTGGCGGAGAGCTTGTATGCAATCGGTTATATTGACGAGAAGGATCTGGATGACCGTGTCAGCGTTGTATTTAAAGCAATGAATAATGAATAACAAGTTGCATTTGCGCGTTTTTCGCATTGTTACTTTTGGCGCCATCGTTTTTACCGGGGCCGCTTCCATCATTTTTTATCTTTATACCCAATCGGTAGAGCAAAAATCGATGGATCGAGTCCTGGATCAATTGTTTGTCACGGTTCAGCGATCTGCGGAAATTGCTGCATATCTGGATAGCAAAGAACTTGCCGAAGAGGTTGTCGATAGTTTATCGGGAAATGACATTGTTTTAGGATCAATGTTATTAAGCAAAAACGGCATGATTGCGGTATCGAATTTTCAAGCCAACGATACCGGCGATTTCTTAAGTTTTGGGCTTTTTGCTCCCTTTTCCGCCAATGAGCAAGTGGGTGAGGTGCGCATACAGCCCAATATCGATTGGCTGAATTCGCGCGTCATGAATTCAACCCTCGAAAGAACGCTGATTCTGATCGTTCAAATAGCCGTTATCGCCGTTCTCGTATTGGTGATGGCATTGCGAGTATTGACCTACCCGATTCAATCGATCGCCCAAAATCTTCATCGTATCGCTCCGGGCGATAGCAATAATCTTAACTGCCCCAAAGGGCATGAAACAAACGAAATCGGGCATCTGGTCGATGACATCAATAAATTGCTGGAGGCGGCGCGAACAACGATCAATCAAGAACAGTATTTGCGTAATCGCATAGAAATACTGGAAAAACATTTTCGCTTGATTTTTGAGCGGGCCAGTGCCGGAATCTTTTTATTGGATAAGAATTTTTACCTCAATTCAGTCAATCCGGCGTTTAAAGATATTGTAGGAATCGCCTTGAAAGAACGGCGGGAGGGCAAACAGAGCATTTACTTGCCGGATTTATTCCAAGATCCGGCAGTTATTGAAAAAATATTGCACGATGTGCTGGAAACCCATAAACAAGCAGCTTACGATCTCAGGTTGGCTGCATCCGGGGATGGCGAAGAGCGCTGGTTACATTGCTTATTTTCTACGGTTAAAAATGACGACGGCGAAAATTTGATAGAGGGCTTAGCGCTCGATGTAACGGCGCGCACTGTGGAAATGGAACGTATTCTGTTCGAATCCCAGCACGATGTATTGACACAATTACTTAATAGACGCGCCGGAGAGCGATTGCTCAATGGCATGCTAACGCACGCCGACAAGAATCTGGGCCAAGTTGCATTGCTGCTAATAGATTTAAATAATTTCAAATTCATTAACGACAGTTATGGCCATGACGCAGGCGATAAAGTGTTGATTGAGGTTGCACATCGCATGAAATCGGCCATCAGAAAAGAAGATACTCTGATTCGATTGGGCGGCGATGAGTTTGTTGTCGGTTTCCTGGTCAGGGATGAACAAAGCGATGAAGTCGATTTTGTCGTCAGAAAATTAGAAAAAAAACTCAATATGCCGATTGATCTTGGATTTAATCGCAAGGTTACGATAAGCGCCAGCATTGGCCTTGCGTTATTTCCACGAGATGGCGGAAACTTGGAAGCATTGATGGCGAGCGCCGATAATGCCATGTATCAGATTAAAAAAAGTAGGGCGTAATATACCCTTGCTTCGGGGTTGTTCCGGTCTTTGATGTGATGTCGTTTGGATGCCTGCTCTTTTACCGATGCAGCGTTCTCATCAAGTTTTATTTGAGAAAAACGTCAATATCAATTGCTTGAGCAGCATCAGTTTTCCATGAAAAAAATGCCCGGCACCGGGTATGAAAACGATCGGCTGCGATTTTGGGGTCGCCCATGCAAGAATTTGTTCCGGCAATACAATATCGTCCCGATCTCCCTGAACGATCAAAGTAAGCTGCGTTGAATCAGGAACCGGCGGCGCTTTGAGATTGGCAACAGACGGTGCTATCAAGATCAGAAAATCGGGATTTAGCTTTTCGGCGGCATGCAGTTGAATTCCGCCGCCAAATGAGAATCCGCCGAGCAATAGCGGCAACTTTACAGTTGTATTGCCGAACTGACCGCGAATTGCCGCTGTAACCGCGATCACATCGTCAATCTCACCCGTGCCGTGATCGAAAACACCATCGCTTGCTCCGACACCGCGAAAATTGAATTTTACAACTGCAAAATCAAGCAATTGCAATGTATTAAACAGTGTCTGAATCACCTTGTTATCCATAGTGCCGCCATGCAGCGGATGCGGATGTGCAATGATGGCGATGCCTTGCGGTGTCGATGCGGGTACGGACAGGATGGTTTCGATTTTTCCGGCAGGGCCGTCGATAAAAATTTTTTGCGTTGCGGCTGGCAAATTACTCGGTCTTTATATCCGTTAAATTTTCAAGCGCTCGACGATATTTCCTTTAACTAAGTGCTCGTCGATGATTTCATCAATGTCTTCTTGATCGATGTAGGTGTACCATGTTTCGTCGGGGTAAATCACGATCACGGGGCCTTCATCGCAGCGATCAAGGCAACCGGCATTATTGATGCGGATTTTGTTCTTGCCGGCGAGTTTCAGCGATTTGATCCGCTGCTTGGCGTAATCGCGTAATTCCTGTGTGCCACAATCGTTGCAGCATTTGGCGCCGCCTTCGCGTTGGTTGGTGCAGAAGAACACATGATATCGGTAGTAGCTCATAACGCGGCAAAAAATTAATGAAGAATATTCCAAGCCAATAATGCCGTCAGCAAAATTGCGATCAGCGCCAGCAATCGATTTTGACGCTTTCCTTCGGCAATCATGTCGATCATTTGTTTTTCCAGCGCCTCATTGCGATTGACCGCAATGGCCTGATGAATTAAACGGGGAAATTCCGGCAGGATAATCGCCCAATTTGGCACTTCTTTTTCTATTCTGCTGGCAAGCCCCCGCCAACCGATTTGCTCGGCCATCCAGCGCTCTAAAAAAGGTTTGGCTGTTTTCCAGAGATCCAAATTGGGGTCCAAATCGCGTCCAAGCCCTTCGATATTAAGCAGTGTTTTCTGTAGCAATACCAATTGCGGTTGAATTTCCACATTAAACTGCCGCGATGCTTGAAATAATTGGAATAACACTCGTCCAAATGAAATTTCTTTTAACGGC
>SXJH01000249.1 GCA_005779435.1 Nitrosomonas sp.
GGATTCCGGATCGGCCATGGCATATCAAGCGGCAGGCCAAAGCGGGTGCGGTACACTATCGGCTTTTAGAGTTGGCATCTTATGAATAAAGTAATCTATCCGGGAACGTTTGATCCCATTACGCGCGGACACGAAGATCTGGTGCGGCGTGCATCGCGCTTGTTCGATCAAGTGGTGGTGGCGGTTGCCGTGAGCAGCGGTAAAAAGCCGTTCTTTACGTTGGAAGAGCGTGTCGACATGGCGCAGCAAGTATTATCCGGCTGTACCAATGTTAAAATTATGCCGTTCTCCGGTTTACTGATGAATTTTTTGCAACAGCAGCAGGCGCGGATCATTTTGCGAGGCTTGCGCGCAGCTTCGGATTTCGAATATGAATTTCAGATGGCGGGCATGAATCGCGGCATGTATCCGGATGTGGAGACGTTATTCATGACGCCGTCGGAACAATATATGTTTGTTTCCGCGACCATCGTGCGCGAGATCGCCATATTGGGCGGCAATGCGGATGCGTTCGTGCATCCGCTGGTTGCGCAAAAATTACGCGAGAAAATAATCAACCCGTCTTAAAAATCGAATTCCATGGCACTCATTATCACCGACGAATGTATCAATTGCGATGTTTGCGAACCTGAATGCCCGAACGGCGCCATTTCGCAAGGCGAGGAAATCTATCTGATCAATCCGGGTCTTTGTACGGAATGTGTCGGGCACTACAACGAACCGCAATGCGTGGAGGTTTGCCCGGTCGATTGCATTAAAACGGATCCCGGTCATATTGAAACAAAGGAACAGTTAAAAGCTAAATATCAGGCGCTGATTTCCGGTAACTAACAGGCCAATGGAATGCTAAGGAAACGCTGATTTATTGCCCTGGAGTTGCACAGGGGAGATTGCCGATGGTTATGGTGTTTATAATCGAGTCGAATATGGTTAACTGGGGATTACATTGGATCCAAGTGCAATAGCGGCAAATGTCAGTTCGATTTTTTCTTTACCCGAAGCGGTTTCTCGAGTAAACGAATTGATTGATTCGGGTAATGCATCCAGCATCGAATTGGAACAAGTTATTTCGAGCGATCCGGCGTTGACGGCAAAATTGCTGAAGTTTGCCAACAGCAGTTATTTCGGTTTTTCAGGCAAGGTGGCAACCGTGCCGAAAGCGATTTCCATCGTCGGGCACAAAGAATTGCGCAATTTGGTTATCGCCGCTTCGGTTACCTCGACGTTCAAAGGCATTCCGGCCGAATTGGTGGATATGGACATCTTTTGGAATCACAGCATCACCTGCGGCGTGACGGCGCGGCTATTGACGACAAACGTCAACAGCAGAGAGCGTTTCTTCATTGCGGGATTGCTGCACGGTGTCGGGCGATTGATTTTGTTCAGCCAATACCCCAAAGAATCTGCGGAAGTATTGGGTCATTTCCATCAAAGCGAGGATGCGGCGGCGCAAGCCGAACGCAATATTTTCGGCTTTACCCATGCGCAATTGGGTGCCGAGCTTCTCAAGCAATGGAAATTGCCGCCGGATATTTGGAAAGTGGTTGAGAATCAGTTTGATCCAATGAAAGAAAAGGAATATCAGTACGATGCCAGCACATTGAGCGCAGCGATAAATATCGCGAATTATATTCAGCCGTGCATCAATAAGCTGCAACAGCCTGCCGACGATAAAATCTCCGAAAGCGCGATCAAAACCTGGGATTTCCTCGGACTGACGGCGGAAATCATCGAATCTGTCGTCACTGTCGCCAGACTGCAAGTTATCGAAGTATACAACGCGATAAGATAACAAACCCGGGCGCGATCTCGTTCGCATAAGCAGCGCCTGCTCAATTTTTACCCATTCATTCCGTTGACGACAGAGTTCGGGCAAATTTGCTCGGACCGATCGGTACGCATCCAACATTTCGTATTTTTGCCCGTCAGGAAGGGATATCGCATGAACATCGTAGAGCTGCTCGCATTCGTGGTTAAGAATAACGCATCGGATTTGCATTTGTCGGCGGGCATGCCGCCGATGATCCGGGTGCATGGCGATATCCGGCGCATCAATTTGCCGGAAATGGAACACAAAGAAGTCCATGCGATGGTGTACGACATCATGAACGACGGCCAGCGCAAATTTTATGAAGAGCATCTGGAATGCGATTTTTCCTTTGCCGTTCCGAATCTGGCGCGATTTCGTGTCAATGCATTCAATACGCAGCGCGGCGCAGCATCGGTAATGCGCACGATCCCGTCGAAGGTTCTAAGCTTGGAGGATATTAAAGCGCCGAAAATTTTCGCGGAAATCGCTAAACAGCCACGCGGCGTCGTGTTGGTGACAGGGCCGACCGGTTCGGGAAAATCGACCACACTGGCGGCGATGATCAACGACATCAACGAAAATGAATACGGCCATATCCTGACTTTGGAAGACCCCATCGAATTTGTGCATGAGAGTAAAAAATGCTTGATCAATCAGCGAGAGGTCGGGCGGGATACCCACAGCTTCTCGAATGCTTTGCGCTCGGCGCTGCGGGAAGATCCGGACATCATCCTGGTCGGCGAGTTGCGCGACCTGGAGACGA
>SXJH01000037.1 GCA_005779435.1 Nitrosomonas sp.
AACCATGATGATTTTTGGCGATGCCAAGAAAGTCGTTGAGAATTTGGTCAAGGCATTGTGATAATCCGCTGACCGATTCAAGCGTAAAAAAGGGCGCAATCCAAAAGATTGCGCCCTTTTTTTATCGATTGTTCGAACTCGATTATTCCGCCGCTTTCACATTAATTTTCTTAGGCAGCACGGTTTCGCGTTTGGGTATGACAATTTCCAGCACGCCATGCTTGGACGACGCGGAAATCGCTTCCGCATTGGCGGTATCGGGCAGACTGAAGCGGCGGTAGAAAGAGCCGTACGTGCGTTCCACACGCTTGTAACCTTCTTTTTCCGTTTTGCTTTCCGATTTTTTCTCGCCTTTTATCGTCAGCACGCCATTTTCCATGTTGATGTCGATTTCTTCCGGTTTTACGCCGGGGATATCGGCATGAATGACAAATTTGTTGGCGTCTTCTTTAATATCCACTGCGGGCGACCATTCTGCGGTTGCTGTGGAGCCTTCCGCGACATTGCGTTCCAATTCTCTTTGCAACTGACTTAACAAACCCCAAGGCTCATAACGTGTAAGGGCCATTTTATTTCTCCTTATCGATTAAGTGATCAACCATCAATAACGCCAACGCCATATTCCTTGTTTGGCGTTGTTTTACGGATACCGAAAAGTGCACTTTCTAAATCGGATATAAGGATTTTTAATCCGATTTCAAGGGGAGGTTGTCAGAACTCTATGAAATGGTTTATATAAACAGAGGATTGCAGCTATTTCGCATAACGGCGACGCAACCCCCACATGGCGATGACAGCCATTGCTATTAATAACGTAACCCACAATCCATTGCGATTAAACCATTCCGATAGATTGGATTGAACCGCGAAACTTGCTTCGGCGAAATCGAGCGTTTTGGAAAGCTGCTGGCCATTATGTTGGGTGGTTAAATGCAACTGAAATTTTACACTGTGCGCACCCGAAGCTTCCGGCGTTACCAGCCAGCGCCACTTTGCCGTGTTATTGTAAACGGAGAGCGGTTCTTGCGCTCCCGGCTTATCGAATGTGAATGCCTCTCCACTCACTTCCGCCTTCATAACGGGCGATATCACACCGGTAATTCCTTGTATGGAAGTGCCTTCGGAGGCTGTCGAAACGATCTCGTTTAAGAATTTGGAAAACTGTGCGGTATCCAGGTTAAGCGAGACCTCGAAACTTTCGTATTGTTTGACTTCCGCCGGTATCGAAATCGACGTGCTGTCGAACGGTACTTTCATCGTTACAGGGTTATGCTGCCGTTTGACGGCGAGCATGTGCATCAGTGCATTGAACGAGAAAGGCACGATCAACAACACAACCAGCAGTGCGATCGGCATGAGTAAATTAAGATTGATCCCGGATTCGGATTCTGAGTTGCGCATGATTTCTCCAGCGATTGATTCGATTATAGGGTCAAATCATATCATTCTTGGGCAATAAACAGAGCGGATCGGAGCAGAGAAAATGCATCATAACTTGCCTGTAAAGTTCCATTGCCGGATCGTTGGGGCAATCAATGGATCCTTCGGTTAGTTTAATACCCGACGTTCCATCCATCGCTCGATACGCTGCAAAAGATCGGTGCGGACCGGTTCGTTTAAAAACAAATGCTGGTGAAACGGTAGATTGGGCAATGCCAAAACTTCGTTATCCGGATTTCGATGCAGCGTCGCGTGTGCAAAATCCCGGCTGCCCCAAGCGGGCGTGATCGGATCGTGTTCCGAATAAATCAGATAATAAGGTAGCGCGAACTCATTCATTTGGCGGCGGAAATCGACGATTTCCGTTTCGATGCCTTTCACGTAACGCAGCAGACTGCGGCGGATGATCCAGCCATCGGCGCGCAGCCGGGTTTTTTCCGCGTCGCTGTCGGTCAAATAATCCACCACCCAATCCGGCGTGACCGGCGTCAGAAAATGGCGCAACCCCGGCCAGGAAAAAATCTCGAAAACACCGTCGATGATCGGTACAGCCGCTAGCGACAGCAATTGATTGAAAAGCAGCAGCGGCAAAGGCTCATCGTGGGGGTGCAGAAAATGCGTTTTGACATGGAAGGAAAATTTGATCACCGGGGTTGTCAGCCAGCCGCGCCAACCGGGCGGTTCACTGACCGCAAAAGCCGGGCCGAGCAAAACGACGCCCTGGATGCGCTTTGTCAGATCGGCTTCATGTTGCATTCGCAGTAAATAAGAAGCGGTGATCAATGCGCCCAAGCTATGCGAAACAATCAAAACGGGCCGCTTGGAACCGCCCTGCCGGTCGCAAAGCGCTATTGTCTGCCTGAGCGCCCGATCCAACGTGCGGCGCATCGGCTCCAAGTCGCGCAATATCGATTGCATCAGAAAAGCATCGCTGACATCTTGCCGGTCCGCGCCTGCCAAAAGCGCCCGATCCGCTTGCCGCAAAACCGGATTGGAAAGACCGTGCGCGTAAAAATCAAACCCCGCAACGATGTACTGACCGGCAAAATGCCGCGCCACGTCTGCATAGCGTCCGATATATTCATTCATGCCGTGAACCAACAACACACAGGCGCGCGCATTGGCGGGTTCCGGCGGATAAAGTGTGCGCAGAATCAGCGGCGCGGTGCCATCGGGCGACTGTACGACTTTTTCATCGCCCCAACGCGGATACGGTTCATCGACAAACTGCCGGTGCACACAACCGGCCAGCATTGCCAGCAATAGCAGCATGCCGACCCGAGTTGCCGCTTTCTTAGCCAACGCATGTTGATGCGTACCATGGTTGATTTTGAAAAAGCGGTTAGTCATCGCGGCAATAATCGTCATTCCCCAAACGCATTCTTAATCCATTCAATTGCTTGTCCAGCGGTGCCCGACAGCAGCACTGCATCGAAGCGGCAAGGCGGTTCACTGTTGATTTCGGACAGGTAATGCCGTGCGGTGCGCAATAGTTTGGCTTGTTTGGCCGGTGTGATGCTGGCGGCGGCGCCGCCGAATTGTTCGTTGGCGCGCATGCGGACTTCGATGAAAACCAGCACGCTGCCGTCGCGCATGATCAGGTCGATTTCGCCGAAACGGCAGCGGTAGTTTTGCGCAACGAGTACCAGACGCTGGCGCTGCAAGTACGATACGGCGAGTTGTTCGGCATCACTGCCCTTCATGTTCCGCGATGTCTTTTTGAGTGGTGTTCAGCAGCTTCACTTGTCCTTGCTCGAATTGGGCGGCTACCGGTTCCCGGATAAATAGACCGGGTGTCGCGAAACGGAT
The DNA here is from genome assembly GCA_005779435.1 of Nitrosomonas sp. Classification (GTDB taxonomy): domain Bacteria; phylum Pseudomonadota; class Gammaproteobacteria; order Burkholderiales; family Nitrosomonadaceae; genus Nitrosomonas. The sequence goes on from SXJH01000037.1 coordinate 3,250, forward strand.
ATTTCCGGTTACGCCGTCTATCGAAATGGCGTCGACCGGTTGCGGCAGCAGCAGGTTGGCCATTAACCGGAAAGCATCGATACCCAGCGCGTAGAGGCGCTCCATGTCGGCGCTTCTGGCGGTGCTGCCGTGGCGATACGCCATGACAGCCGGATGGTCGGGCTGCAATAGCCACGGCATATCGACAAACTGAATACCATTCAAATCGCTATTGAGCAGGAAATTGCCGCTCCCGGTGAAAATCTGCGACGTGGCGTATACCGGTGTTTCCGGTGCCAGGAAAGCGCGCACGATGCGGGATTGGGCCGCGTCCAGCGCAAGGAAAACCAATTGATTGCTGGCCTCGGTCAGGCTGCGCAAGTGCTGCAATAATTCCGGATTGTCGGTATAGCGTATCAATTCCGCAGTATTGCCCGCTTGATGTTGCCATTGCTGCATGAAAGCATTTTGCAGCCGTTTCGACAGCGAGCCGTCATCGCCGATGACGATGGCGTGGTTTCTGTCGTTTGACGATTGCGCCAATTTTGCGATTTGATCGGCTTCGGTCTCGGTTTGCAGGCCGAATAAATACAATTTGGCCGGCAGCGCTTGAGTATTATCGACCGTATTCAACGCCAGTACCGGCACCGTCAGCGATTGGCTGGATGCGATGGCCGATACGCCGTCTCGGGTCAGCGGCCCTACGACAAATGCCGCACCGGCGGATACCGCATGGTGATAGCCGATCAAAATATCGAGCGGGTCGCCGGTGGTGGCATAAATCCGGACAGGCAGCGATAATGCCTGTCCGCGCTGCGTCGCAGTGACGAATCCTTCCTTGACCACGTTTGCCGCCTCCGCGAATGCGGGAGATTCCAGCGGAAGCATTAACGCAATGTGCGAAACGATCGCGGGTTCAGGCACAATTTCCGTCCGGGGATGTTCTTTGCGGTCTGTGGCCATGGCGGGCAGGTTGCCGTATAGTGCCAGCAGCAACACCGGAAAAATTGCAAAAAAACGTGACATAGTGAGGATAATGCTGGAAAAAAATGCATTATATGTGGTTGCCACACCAATAGGAAATTTAAGCGATATCAGTCTGCGAGCGTTGGATATCCTGGCAAAAGTGGATATAGTGGCTGCGGAACATACGCAAAATTCGGGACACTTGCTGGCGGCGCACGCGATTCGCACCAAGTTGATCAGCTTGCATCAACACAATGAAATGGCCGTTGCCGGAAAAATTCTGGCGTTGCTGGCTTCGGGTAAAAGTGTCGCATTGGTTACCGATGCCGGGACACCCGGCATTTCCGATCCCGGTGCGATTTTGGTTAAGCATATCCGAGCGCACGGCTATCCGGTGATCCCGATACCCGGCGCCAACGCTGCGGTTTGCGCGCTGTCTGTGGCGGGTATCGTCAATCCGCATTTTTTATTTTACGGTTTTCTGCCCACCAAAAGCGGACTGCGCAAGCGCGCGTTGTCCGCGTTGAAATCCCATCCTTATACCTTGGTATTTTATGAAGCGCCGCACCGGATTGTGGCTTCGGTGGCGGATATGATCGATATTCTCGGTTCGCAGCGCGAAATCACCGTGGCGCGGGAATTGACCAAGCTATTCGAAACGATTCATACCGGAACACTCGAGGCGGCGCTGGCCTGGCTGCAAGCGGATGCGGATCAGCAAAAAGGCGAATTCGTGCTGCTGGTGTCCGGCGCCGAGACGGCGGATAAGCCGGAGATCAGCGATCAGGCAAGACATACGTTACAATGCTTGCTGGCCGAATTGCCGCTCAAGCAAGCTGTCAAGCTGACTGCGGAAATCACGCACGAGAATAAAAATGCCTTGTATCAACTGGCTCTGCAACTGAAAACGACGCATACCCGATGAGACGATGAATACGCTGACCATTACCCGCCCTGACGATTGGCATTTGCATCTGCGCGACGGAGAGCAATTGCGCGCCGTTTTGCCGTATACCGCAAAGCAGTTTGCGCGCGCCATCGTTATGCCGAACTTGCGGCCGCCGGTGGTTACGGTCGATATGGCATTGGCTTACCGCGACCGGATTCTGGCGGCATTGCCGGAAGATCGCAAATCCGGCTTCGAGCCTTTGATGACGCTGTATCTGACCGATAACACGCCGCCTTCGGAAATCGTCCGCGCCAAAGAAAGCGGCGCGATACATGGCGTAAAACTCTATCCTGCGGGCGCAACCACAAATTCGGATGCAGGCGTAACCGATCTCGCAAAGTGCTATGCCACTCTGGAAATCATGGAGAAAATGGATATGCCGTTGCTGGTGCATGGCGAAGTCACCGATCCCGGCATCGATGTGTTCGATAGGGAAAAGGTTTTTATCGACCGGATTCTAGCGCCGCTAGTGCAGCGATTCCCAGGTTTGCGCATCGTATTCGAGCATGTCACCACACGCGATGCGGTACAGTTTGTCAGGCAAGCGCCGCATCAAATTGCCGCCACCATCACTGCGCACCATTTATTGCTGAACCGCAACGCGATTTTCCAGGGAGGCATCCGCCCGCATCATTACTGCTTGCCGGTATTGAAACGCGAAGTCCATCGCCAGGCTTTGTTGGAAGCCGCTACCGGCGGCGAGAGTAAATTCTTCCTTGGCACCGATAGCGCGCCGCATTCGCAGGCCGCCAAGGAAAGCTCTTGCGGTTGTGCCGGGATGTTTACCGCGCATGCGGCGATTGAGTTATACGCGACGGCATTTGAGCAGGCCGACGCATTGGACAAGCTGGAGGCTTTCGCCAGTTTTCATGGCGCGGATTTTTATCGATTACCGCGCAATCGGGATACCATCGCACTCAATAAAGAAAATTGGATAGTCCCGCAACAATACGAGTTTGCAGCGGAGAATCTGATTCCGCTTTATGCAAATACCGTGCTTTCCTGGCGCATGGCGTAATTTCCGAGCAACAAACTTTCGGAAATTTTCGCGTCGCTCTGCTTAGCGTAATTCAGGATGCCGATTGGTATTCGAGTTGATGATTTTGTGTTTATTTTCGTGTTTTTTATATCCAAGATTATAAAAACAATATGCCGTCAAAACCAAGACGGCAATCGACGGAAGAATTGCGGAAGGCATCGGCAGCGCGACATACCAAAACCACCATCCCAGTCCCGCAAAGATCACAAAAATTGCGGGTGCAACGATCAACGGTAAAGCGTCGCTGCCGAGAATCGAATAAATGCTTTTCCCGAAATATCGGCCTATTTTTTGAGTCTTGTCGGTTATTGATCGATCGGTATTCGTTCTTTCTTTAACAATTCTGATGCGTAATTTTTGCATGGCGGTAACCCCTTGGTCGCGTATCTTGTGTTTTTAATGAGATTCAATCCCCGAAAAGGACATCTCATTGTTTAACGACCACGCCTGCAAAAAATTTATAGCCCGGAACGGCGGCTGAAAAATATTCCTTAAAAATATTGAACCATCAGGCTGACATAGCCGGCAACAAAGATAACGAGGACGATAATGACAAGCTTTTTCATTGAAATTCCTTTCTATATTGTATGTATTGATGAATGTGTACGACCGTCGGATTCCCGACGCATAAGTAAAACGCATTCAATGCGTTGCCGTCAAGTGGCATTGCTCTATCCGGATGGCGGAGATAAGGAAATCCGATCGTTTGCGAGTACAATAACGCTTCCGATTTACTTCGCGATCATATTATGACGACCAAACACAGTACATTGTTGATTCTAGGCTCCGGTCCGGCGGGCTATACTGCGGCAGTCTATGCCGCCCGCGCCAATTTGCACCCGGTATTGATCACCGGATTGGCGCAAGGCGGGCAATTGATGACGACGACCGATGTCGATAACTGGCCGGCCGATGCCATGGGCGTACAAGGCCCCGAGTTGATGGAGCGATTCCAGAAACATGCGGAGCGTTTTCAAACCGAAATCATTTTCGATCATATTCATACCGCTCAACTGACGGAAAAACCGATTGCTTTGATCGGCGATCAAGGCACGTATACCTGCGATGCGTTGATTATCGCTACCGGCGCATCCGCGCAGTATCTAGGCTTACCTTCCGAGGAAGCTTTCATGGGGCGCGGCGTTTCCGGTTGCGCGACTTGCGACGGTTTCTTTTACAAAGGCCAGGATGTTGCCGTGATCGGCGGCGGCAATACCGCTGTGGAAGAAGCGCTTTATCTCGCCAATATCGCGCGCACGGTGACGGTGGTTCATCGGCGCGATCAGTTTCGGTCGGAAAAAATCCTGATCGACAAACTGATGGAAAAGGCGCGCAGCGGCAACATCAAATTAGCGTTAAACCATGTGCTGGATGAGGTGCTTGGCGATCAATCCGGCGTAACCGGCATGCGCATCAAAAGCACGCTCGATAACGCTACGCAAACGATCGATTTGCAAGGCGTGTTTATCGCGATCGGCCACAAACCCAATACCGATATCTTCGCCGGGCAATTGCACATGGAGAACGGTTACATCGTGACCCGCAGCGGCACGCAGGGCAATGCGACGGCAACCAGCATTCCCGGCGTATTCGCCGCTGGCGATGTGCAAGACCACATTTACCGCCAAGCGATAACCAGCGCCGCCAGCGGCTGCATGGCGGCGCTGGATGCGGAAATATATCTGGATAACCTGAAATAGCATCGCTATCCAAAACGCATGCATCGGCGGCATGATCGAAGACCACGGCAACGACAACGATGAAATGGCGCTATTTCGAGCGGCGATGCAAGACGTAGCGCCATTGCCCGCTTCGGATAAAGTCATTCACAACGACCCCAAAGCGCCGCCCTATCCGAGAAAGGAGCGCTATGTGGAGGAAATTGCGCCGAACGATACGCTGTCCGATCATATTTCGGTTGCAATGGAAGCCGGAGATGCCTGGTCTTATGTGCGCCCCGGAATGCCGCATCAAACATTGCGGCGATTGCGCCGCGCCCATTGGGGCATTCAGCATAATCTCGATTTGCACGGATGCACGCGTGAAGAAGCCCGGCAGCAATTAATCGCATTTCTCGATCATTGCACGCAAAGGAAAATGCGTTGCGTGCGCGTCATACACGGTAAAGGTTTGAGCTCAAAAAACCGCGAACCGGTGCTGAAAAGCAGAATTGGAAATTGGTTGATGCAACGTACGGATGTGCTGGCTTTTTGCCAGGCAAAACCGGAGGACGGCGGCGGCGGAGCGGTTCTGATTTTACTCAAAGCCGACGCGTGATCGCACGGCATTCCGCTATAAAGAAGGATTCGATTCTTTCGGAAAGGCTTTTTCAAATTGGACTTGGCATTGAATGCAGCGCTGCGCGGAAGGATACGCAAGCAAGCGCTCGAATCCGATCTCGTTGCCGCAATCGATGCAATCGCCGAATTCCAATTCGCTGAGATAGCGCATCGACATTTCCAATTCGAGCATTTCGTTAATCTGCCGGTCGATCAGTGCGGTATCGATGTCATCCGGAATATTGTTCAAGTATTCGGTCAGTTCGTCAGCGCTTATATCCTGAGTGTGCGCCAATTCATCGCGGATTTCGCGTTGGAGTTCCAGATAGCGTTTTTGCAGTGCCGCTTTTAATTGTACTAATTGATCTTCGGTAAAATTTGCCATCGTGTGCCCTTTCAAAAGTTTCTTGCATACTGCCTGAAATAATTTTTAAAGATTTGATGAGTGTCAAATACACATGGTTCAATTTTTAGACGTTAAATTGAGAAACGCAGCTGTACCGTGCTTGGACAGCCCGCACAAAGTTTAGCAGACCGTTAGCGCAATACGCCGCGCCGCAGCAATTGCCGGGCAACCTTCAGTCCCCACAAGATAGGATGGCGGCGCAGCAGCGGTGTGACTTCCACGCGCACGCCGGTATGCCGTTCGATTTTCCAGGCGGCATAATCGACGCTGTTGCTGAAGGTCAGTGTGGCTTTGGCCAAGCGCAAGATCGATAAAACACGGCCCTGCCAGCGACGCAAGCGCCAACGCCAAAGCGCTTGCCGTTGCAGCGTTGGGTTCGTCAAACAACGATAACAGTCCGCCGATTGTTTTTCCAATATCGACGTCAATAACGGATATGCCGTATCGGTCAAGCGGGTAAATGCTGCCAGGTTGGCTTTTGCCAGATGGCGCGCCCGCGTTTCTTTTTCGGCGCGCAATTCGGCGGCGTAGGTCAATACCAGGCAGCGCGTCCAGAGGTCTTCAACGTTCATCGTGTCGGCATCGAGTGCGGGCACGCCGGATTTGAGAAAAGTGATCACCGAGTGCGCAAGCGTCGTGTGGATACGGCGCCGGACGGTTTCGTCGCGTGCAAACAACAGCCGGGAAGGTTGCGCAAACCGCGCCCAAATATACGAATGAAACCAGACCGTCGCGCCGCGTTCGAAATCGGTAATCGACAACACTGCGTATTTGGCGCGCAATGTTTTGCCCTGATGCGGTACTTCGATATAAAAAACATTCGGCGGCAGCCAATCATTGAACAAGCTCAAGTAACGTTCCGGATAGGCGTTCCGGTAATCGTCCACGATGGCATATAAATCCGCGATACCCTCGTCGAGGCTGCAAGCGGAATGCAGACAGGAACCGTACAACAGGACGGCGTCGAGCGATGCGCCGAAGCGTGTTTGCAGGGCTTCGACCAGCGGCGCAAAATCGGGAGAAACCGGCAGCCCGCTCTCCGTGGCGGCTTCGTGAATCAATGCTTCCGGCACTGCGGCGGTGTGTGTTGCGCGTGAATCCATCATCGGGCTTATCTACAAGACTAAAAATCGCACGGGATCGGTTGCCGTTATCCGCAACGGGCCTTGCGCGCTTCGGGATCGATACAACTCGCCGTCGACGATATATTCATCGTCCATTTGCAAGGTTAGACCGTCGGTATTATGACTGAAGTAACCGTCTTTTTCGTGCAAAACATGGCCGCCGCCGGAAATTAACGGCCATAGCGAACGCCATAAACGCTTGCGATGCTGATCGACCAACGTGACATGCAGCGGCGCCGGTTCCTTGCCCCAGTACGGGCGGATATTGAGCAACAGGCAATCCAGTGCGCTGACTTGCGCAAATAAATAAGTGCCTTGATAAACTCGCCCGCCGGCATCGGTCATGGTCATCGTGACCGGCGACCATTCGCTTTGGTGACGTCCCAATATCATTCCGGCGATCATGCCGAATAACGAACGCAGCATAATCATGGCGGTGAAAATGCCGCCGGTGATACCCATTTGCTTGATCGGGCTGCGCGAAAATTTGACGCCGCGCGCGATTAAGCCGACGGCAAAAAACATACCGTACATACTCGGCACCCCGTTTTGTTCGATACGCAATACCGGGCGCTGCACCAGCCTGGGTTCGGATGGGTTGCGCAAGTATGCGCGCAAACGGCGGATGATTTGTTCCGGGTTTCCTTTCATGCCGAGGTCTAACGGCGTCATATTCGTCGTGCCGCCCGGCACGATCATGATCAGCGGCCATGTTTCCGGCGTCAACAGAGTAAACAAATGACCGAGGATCGCGTGCGTGGTGCCATCGCCCGCGACGATGACCAGCAAATCGACGTCTGCTTGAATCAATCGATCGATTGCGGTTTTAAAGCTGTCCGCATCGTTGGCTTCGCAAACCAGCATACCGGGTATGTCATCCAGTGCTTGCCGGACTGCGGTTTTGCGTTTGCGCACCTGACCGCCCATCGGATTAAGCAAACAACCGATTTTGGCTGTTCCGGTTCGCAGCCGGTCAATCCGGGTTTGTTGTGTCATTAGGGATCGGAGAAGAAGTGTTACGCGAGTGGAAAGGGTTTGCGCAAATCGATCGGGGCGCGTGTGAAAATTCTAACGGCCAGAATTTCCCGGTCGCGCACCGGATCGATATCCTGCAGCCAGGATTTCAGCGAACCTTCGGCTTTCTTGGCGCGCCAGCCCGTTAACACGCGCCATGCAAGGAAAGCGGTGGAAATCAAATGCCAGAATACGACCATATATAGCCCTACATCGGGCCGCCCGATGAGCCAGCCGTAGCTCAGAAAAATCAGATTGGGATTGCGCCGCGCCGTGATCAACCGGTTGAACGAATCCAGTTTCTGCCAGATGAACATATCGAAAGAAGCGAGCCAAAACTGGAATGCGCCCTCGCACAGCCGTCCGCCGACGTAGCCCAGCATCATCAGCGCCATAAAAATTTCCAGACCGGGTATGGCCATTTGCGTACCGGCCAGCCCGGCGCCCCAAGCAATGTACCATAGCGGCGGATGAACGATATCCAAGCCGTGATCCAATACATCGCCGATGCGGCTTGACGTCACTGTGACGCGCGCCAGCTTACCGTCGACGGTATCCAGGAACGTCATGAACCACCCCATCAGCAGACCGATGCCGAAGAATCCGGTCCAAAATGCCAATCCGGCTAAAGCGGCGAGCACGATGCTGAGATACGTCACATGATTCGGTTGCCAGCCTTGACGCACGCAATAATGCGTCGCCCAATAGGCGGGCACCGGCCAAACCCATTTGGTGACGAGATCGGTCACGCCTTTATACGAACCGGAAAACAATTCCTGTTCCAGCAACGTGCGGTTTTGTTCGCTGATCGGCAGAATATACGGCGGATCTTTCTTTTTTAAATTCTGCTGGAAATCGATTTTAAGATCCTGCAAACCGATACGCGAAATCGTCAGCAACGCAAATTTGTAATTTTGATCCTTGTTGCTGTTTAGATTGCGCAACAATTGCGGCGCATAACCGCCATCGGTCCAAATGGCCGCCGGGCAGCCTTCGTCGCTGTATAAAGCCACCTTTTTATCCAATCCCAGCACGGCGGATAGCACGCGCGCGTCGAACAGGAAATTGGCATTGATGAACAGCACATCCGCGCTGACGGGAATTTTTTCAACATCGTCGGCGAACGCGAGGTCCTCTTTCGCTTGCAGCATGCGATGCAAGCGTTCGCGCCCGGTTAATCCCCAGACGGTTATTTCATTATCGCCAAAAATATGAATATAGATTGCAGTCGGCATAGATGATTGATGTTGTGATTCGCCTGAATACCATATTCAGTCGACGAAACGATATGACGTGGATTATAGGGTACGCCGACAGATCTTTGCAAAATGATCAAAAATTTAGTGCAAAGAAATTTAGGCTCTATGTGAAATACCGTGGGTAAGTAAATTGAAGCTTGCCGCACAGAAAGTAAATCATATTGATAATATTATTGATATTGCGATAACCTCTGGCACGGCGTTTGGCAAGCTGAATCTTGTTATTGATACCTTCGAGAATACCCATTGGTCAAACGTGACTCTATGAAATGGACAATGCCGCTCCAATGAGCATTACGGTCTTGGCAAACGCCTGGAGAGCAAGAGTACCTCCTCAATAATCACACAGATGATCGGTATCAACAGTAATGTAACCGCCGCTGAAAACAATATTCCGGAAACGAGAGTAATAGCTAAAGGCATTATTTTTTCCGCATCCGCACTCTGTGCATTAATAAGCGGTAATAATCCAATGCAAGTCGTGACTGTGGTTAGGAATATCGCACGAAACCGTGCTTTACTTGCCAAGATGACCGCATGTGCAATGTTTTTTCTTTTTTGTGAAATTTTATTGATCGTTGCTATCAGAATCATGCTGCTGTTAATCACTATCCCACCAACCGCGAACAACGCCACATAAGATTCCAGCGAAAGCGGAATCGCAAGTAACCAATGACCGATTACCGCACCGACAAAACCGAAAGGAATCGCCAGCATGATCAATAACGGTTGCGCATAGGAACGGAGCGGCACGGCCAGAAGCGCATATATGCCAAGCAGCACCAGCGCACCGTAACCCCATAAATGCGACATTGCGGCTTCTTGCTTTTGCCGGATATGGCCCAGTTCGATTTTGAGTCCGGGAAATTGCGCTTCCAGCTCGGGAATCGCCGATGTACGCAAATCCGCCATAATGTTCTCAACATTCGCCTGTTCTTTATAAACCTCCGCCCCGATTATCTGTATCCGCTCTCGATTCTGCCGGGTAATGCTGGCAAAACCCGGCATGTATTCGACTTCCGCCACCGCTGCCAACGGTACCCGGTTGCCGTTGGCGAGACGTACCGGCATACGGTACAGATCATCTAAAGAACCCCGCTGCTCCGCAGGAAAGCGGAGCATCACCCGAATCTCATCGCGATCAAGATAAAATCGCTGCACTTCCAATCCCAGAAAACCGTCCCGCACTTGATAGCCGAGACTTTGCAGCGTCAATCCGTGAAACGCAGCGTCTGGCTTGAGCCGCAGATTCAATTCCGGCTTGCCGGTCTGCATCGAACCGGTCACACTATGCACCCCCGCATAAGAAGCCAGTTTGGCTTTGAGTATCTCCCCGGCAGCGCTTTGCAGCGCAATATCGGCAGCAATTAGATTGAACTCGATCGCTTTAGCCGACTGCGATGCAGGCAAACCGAGATTGCGCGGCCAGAAAGTTTGGAATGACAATGTTGCGCCACCGGGCAGTGCGCCAAATCGCTCTCCCCATTGCTGTTTGATGCGATCCATACGAGCACGGATGCGCTCATCGATAGCAATTTCGATATTCACATAAACTGCTTGGTCGTCACTGAAAGCGACTATATTTTGGAAACTGTCCTTTAATTTACTCGTTGCGCCGAAGCCGAGTTCTGTGTTCAATTCGTGCCGGATCTCGTTGGCGATATGCTCCAAACGCAACATATGACGATTGACTTGTTCAAACGGCGTTCCGGGCGGGAGCTGGAGCATGGCGAACACATAATAATCATCGACCGGTGCATCGACAACGCTGGCGATACGCCCGGAAAACACCAATGCAGCGATGAGCAACAAGACAGCCATGAACACCGCCAGGGTGATATAACGCAATCGCAACAGCTTTTTCAATAATGGAACATAAATTTGCTTGATCAAATGCTGCAACCCCGCATCGGTTTTTTCCCGCAACGCATAGAAAACGCCAAGTATTCCGGTACGGGCTTGATAGGCCATCGCACCGGCCTGCGCCGCCAAATGGCTGGGCAAAATCAGCAACGCTTCCAGCATGGAAAATGCCAGTGTCAGAATAACCACGGCGGCAACGTTGTACATCAGATGACCGCTTAATCCCGGCAGGAAGATACCGGGAACGAATGCGATTATCGTGGACAGCACCATGGCAACCACCAGCGGCGCCACTTCCAATGTTCCGGCGATGACCCCCGGCAAACCGGTATTTCCCCGCTGCTCGTGAGTATAAATATTTTCACCGACAACGATGGCGTCGTCCACCACAATGCCCAGCACCAGGATCAGCGCAGCGATCGAATAGGTGTTCAATGAAATTCCCAGCATCGGCATGATCCACAGTGCGCCGAGCACCGAAATCAGGATTCCGTTGCTGACCCACAATGCCAGACGAAACCGCAGCGTCAGCGCTAGAATCAGAAAAATCAAGAAAAACCCCGACAATGCGGAACTCATCAGCATCGACATGCTGTGTTGATAGTATTTCGACCAATCATCCCAGGTGGAGATACCGATGCCGCCGGGCAATTCGGTACGGAATGCCGTGATGACTTCATTGACTGCCTGTACCGTTTTGACGGTCTGATCTTTAGACAGAACGAAGATTTGCACCGCGGTTTTGCCATTGGCTTGCGCCACCACATCTTTTTCAGCAACGGTCTCGCGAATCCGCGCGATGTCTCCAAGTAATAAGCGCGTTCCTTGCGTTTCGCTCCGCAAGGGAATTGCAGCATAATCGGTCGGCGTCATTGCCTGATTCTTGCTGCGCAGCAATAATTTGCCGTCACTCTTTTTAAGCTCTCCAGCCGCCAGATCCCCAGAAGCGGCGCGGATGGCTTCGGCAATTTCGTCGAAACTCAAGGTATAACGGGCTAAATCCGCAGCAGAAATTTCAATGGAAATTTCATACGGCAGTTTCGGCCAGGGAATCAACAATCCGATATCCGGATGTTTGCTCAGCATCGCTTGCAGCCGGTCGCGATGATGCATCAGGACATGCTTGTCGACTTCGCCGTGCACCATGACAATTACTGCGAAGGCATCGGTTTTGACTTCGCGGACTTTTAATTTCTCGGCGCTGCGAGGAAAAGCAGTAATACGATCCATCCGTGCCTGTACCGCAGCTTGAAAACGAGTGACATCGATTTGCGGATCGAATTCCACGATAACCTCGCATTCTCCCTGGTTGGCGGTCGCACCGATATGGCGGATGCCTTCCAAGTCGTGAATCGCTTCTTCGATCGGAATACATAGCGCCCGTTCCGCTTCCGCAGGGCTCGCCCCGGGGTACGTCATTTCGATTTGCAATTGATTTTGCGGCGCCGGTGGAATGGTATAGCGCTTTATCATCGACAATCCCGACAATCCGCCCGCTATGATCAGCACCATCAGAAAATTTGCCGCAATGGGGTTCTTGATAAACCAGACGATCAGCTTCATGGCATTTGATCTACCGGGGTAACTGCCATTCCTTCGACCGGATGAAGCAAACCGGAAACTAATACGCGCTCGCCCGCCGTCAATCCGGCAGCAACGATCACCTGCTCCCGTTCTATTTTAAGAATCTCCACATTTCGGAAACGCAACCGGTTGCCGTCATCGACGATGACAACGCGCTGACCGCTGAATACTGCGCTGACCGGAATAACAATCAAATCCTCTAACCAGCGCCCTGCAATGACCGCTTCGACAAACAAACCCACCGGTAACGGAACAGCCGCTACTGCGTCTTTTTTATTCGCCTGCAACGCAAAAGGATCTTGTACTTGCGCAACCGCAGCGATCATTCCGGTATCCGGATCGACCACGCCTTCGCTGCGCACTAACCGTGCCGGCCAAGTGTGCCATCTACCCTGGTAGTCGGCAGTCAATTGCACCGGCACATCCGGAATCGGTTGCGCGAATTGCGCCAAATCCCAAAATCCGATCAGCGCGAATTCGCCGGTCGTCAGCGGCAGACGCACCTCCGCCAGATCACTGCTATAAATTCTCCCTAATATGGCGCCGCTGTGTATGAATTGCCCCAGTCCCACATTCTTGCTGCGTACACGTCCGCTAAATGGTGCGCGTATCTCGGTACGTTGCCGCAGCAAGCGCGCGTTTTTCAATTCTTCCTGCTCCGCTGCGAGCTTTGCACGTTTTTCCCTAAGCTGCGGAATCCGCAGATTCAACGGACCGGGGTCTCCCTGCCCCAATTGCTGCCACTCATCCCGAGCTTGTTCGGCTTCCGCTTCCTCGCGAGTCAGTTGGTATTGCGCCTCCATCACTCGGGCTTGCGCTTGCGCAATCCGCAAATCGTATTCCGCCGGATCGATGGCAATCAGCAAATCGCCTTGATTAAAGAAACCACCGCTGACAAAGGCGGGAGCGACTTTGACGATATTTCCCGAAACTCCGCTGACCAAATCGATCTCGGTTTGCGCCGCGACACGCCCTTGCGAACGAACCTCCATGCGCAGCCGCTGCGGTTGCACCGTGACAATGTGCACCACAGGGGGGGCGGCAATTTCTTCGTATTGTGCAGTTTGCGGCGATGTATTCATGATCACGGCAGCCGCGATCACGCCCGATAGTATCAGAAGCAGCGCAATCGGCAATTGAAAGCGTGTTTTCATGACACTATCGACGTTAACGGTTGCCACTGTCCGGCTACAGGCAGGGAATCAAACATCGCCGCCCAAGGCCAGATAAAGATTGACACGATTGCTCAGCAGTTGACGGGTAACTGACAAATGCGCCGTCTGCGCATTTAAGGTGCTGCGATAACTGTCCAGCAACGTGAGAATCCCGATCAAATCATTGCGATAAGAATATACCGCAAGCTGTTGGCTGGATTCGGTATGCTCGACCGCCTTTCTGAGCGCCGCTTCCTGCTGTCGCAACCATTCTTCCGCTTCCAACGCCTGTTCGACTTCGCGGAACGCATTCAACGCGGTATTTTTGTATAAGCTCAATGCTTCTTCCGCACGTGACCGGTTGCGAAAGATCTCGCCTTGGATGCGCCAGCCGGTGAACAACGGCTGCATCAGACCGGCAAATACATTCCAGGCTGCAGCCCGGGGATCGGCCAATTCGGTCAAATCGACACTACGCGTCCCGCCGGTGGCGGTCAACGTAATCCGCGGCAAACGTAACTTCTGTGCACTGACGGCACGGAGATCGGCGGCTTGCAAACGGCTGAATGCAGCGATCAGATCGGGTCTGCGTTCCAGCAATTCCGAGGGCAATCCGGCTGCAAGCGCAGGAGGGAATTGCGGTAACGCGGTCTCCGCCATTTCCGTACCGGACGGGTAATGCCCTAGCAAAATTTCCAATCGCCGCATCACCTGCTGCACTCTGTTGTGCGCCTGCTTCAGTTGCGCTTGCGCATTTGCCAAATCGTTCAACGCCAAACGCAAATCCAATCCTCTCACCAGGCCGCGCTGGAAACGCCCTCGTACCAGTTCGGCAATGACCGTACGATCTTTGATCGATTGTTCGATGATAACGGTCAGGAGCTTCGCTTCGATCCATTCGAAATAACTCTGCGCCACTCGCGCTGCCAGTGATAGCCGAGCACCGTAAAAATCGCTATGCGTTGCCGCCGCTTCCGTCAGTGCCGCTTGGTGCAAATCACGGATTCTTCCCCACACGTCCACTTCCCAGTTCATGCCGAACAGAGCCTCGAATGCGCTGAATCGCGGTGAGCCGAAACCCGCTTCGCGCACTTGAATTTGTTGATGATCGGCCAGAAAAAAGAATTGCGGCCAACGCGGCGAACCCTCGATGCGGGCTTGCGCTACGGCCGCATCGACGCGTGCCGCCGCCGCTTTCAATTCATAATTGTTCGCCAACGCGGTATCGACCAGCTCGGTCAATCTGGCGTCGTTAAAAGTTTCCACCCATTGGGACGGAACCGGCTGATTTTGCTGTTTTCCGTCACCCCATTGCGCCGGAATTGCTGCACCGGCATCCAGCGCATTGCGTTGCGGCAACAGATTGCACCCTGTTAATACGAGAAGCACCAACACGCTGCAACAAATCCGAAACCGGCAGATACAATGAATAAAAATTTGCTTCGCCAAAAAAACTTCCTGACCGTAGATTTTTAGTTAACGGGAATAAAATGTATCCGCCAATAGGCGGGCAATGTCTTCGCGAACTTGCCCGGCTTCGTCGACGAGATTTCCGAACCGTGCGAAATCATGAATCATGCCGGAATAGACTTTAATCCGAGTAACAACATCCGCCGCTTGCAAACGCTCGGCATAAGCAACTCCTTCGTCAAACAATGGATCATACTCAGCTAATGCCAAAAAAACCGGCGCAACATTTGTCAAATTCTCGGCTTGCAACGGCGCAAAGCGCCAGTCGTTGCGGTCGGCATCGCTGCGTAAATAATGACTAAACATCCATTGCAATGTTTTTGCTTCGAGCAAGTAACCTTGTGCGAAACGTTGATGCGAATCGGTATCCTGCCGTGCGCTGGTGCACGGATACAATAACACCTGTTGCAGAGGTTGCGGCCATCCCTGGTCTCTTGCCGCAATCGCCAATCCGGTGGCTAATGTACCGCCGGCACTGTCGCCGCCAACGGCTAAGCGCGTGATGTCGAGTCCCAATTCGGCGCCATGCGACAAAATCCATTGATAAGCATCTTGTGCATCGTAAACCGCCGTTGGAAAACGATATTCCGGTGCCAGCCGGTAAGCTGGATGTATTACGCAGCAGGGTGTCAGCGCTGCCAACGAACGACACAGCGAATCGTGCGAATCGAGTCCACCGATGCAGTAGCCGCCACCGTGAAAATATAAGAGCACCGGCAGCGATTCCACCGTCGTCGTATGCGGACGATAAAGCCTTGCCTCGATCGATTGGCCGTCCCGGCATGGAATGGTTGTCGTCGCAACATCGTCGATCGAAGGACCGGAAATATCTAAGATCTGCGTCGAATCATCGTACTCCTGCCGCGCCTTTTGCGGCGTCAACGTATGCATGGCGGGCTTTGTACCCGCCGCAGCATTGCTATCGACCAACTCAAGAAATGCGGCCAGTTCAACATTCAATGGCATAAATTATTCTTCTGTAAATTCAATATTTCGAGTCAAGATCCCCTTCCTAGAATCTGAAAGTTAGCGTACCTATGACTGTTCGCTCGGTACCCAAGTAATGCCTGCCGAAGAAAGTCGATGAAATATATTGATTATTGAAAATATTGCTGGAAGTAATGGAAAATAACATCGGCCCTCTTTCGTAACGTAATGTCGCATCAAATAGGGTAAACGATGGCGTTGAACTGGTATTTGCCTGATCGTCCCATACGCGTCCCACGTAACGGACACCGCCGCCCAAACCGAATCCCCGTAGCCAATCGACCCCCAAAGCGCCCAAGGAATAATCCAGCCACCCGGATGCCATCGTATTTGGCACCTGGACCGGCATTTTTCCTTTGAAATCGGTATCGCGGAGATTATCGACATCCTGATAAGTAAACGAACCGATCGCATTCAAACCATGCAGCAATTCCGTACGCGCCTCCAACTCGACCCCGCGCGATCTCACTTCTCCGGTTTGCATCAGACGAAAACCGGTTTCATCCATCGGATCACGCGTCAGCACATTGGTTTTGGTTAAATCAAAGAATGCCGCGGTGTATAAGCTTTTTCCGTTCACCGGCTGATACTTGATCCCCGCTTCGAATTGCGAACCGCGCGTAGGATCGAAAGGCTTGCCGTCGCCATTGACGCCCGGTTGCGGCAGAAAAGATTGCGAATAGCTGAAATACGGCGCAATACCGTTGGAAAATAAATAAGTCAGACCGGCACGCCCGGTAAAGGCGCTGTCATTGTTTTTCAGCAAACCGCCGTAAAGAAAATCCCTGTCCTTGGAATGAATCCTGTCGAAGCGCCCGCTCAGCGTCAGAAGCCAGTTTTCCTTATAGCGCAGTTGATCCTGAATATAAAAGCCAAGTTGATCGATTCTTTGGTTTAAGTTCATTCCCATTACGTCCGGTCTTGGAATCATCATGGAATAGATCGGATTTAAAATGTCGATGGACGGCGGAACAAAACCGCTCGTGTAGCCCTGAAAGTACTTCAACGCCAGATTGGTTTGATTCCAGTCCGCACCCAATAACGCGGTATGACTGACCGGACCGGTGTTGAACCTTGCTTGCAAATGGGTATCGAGTACGATTTGGTTCAGCCGTTCGTTGGTCGCATACGCGTCGCGATCCGCCAATGTGGGCTGATCGGGCGTATTGAATCCGGTCATAAACAGATCCTGAAAACGCCCCCTTTGCTGAGCGTAACGGAAATTCTGCCGCACGGTAAAAATGTCGTTGAAATGATGCTCCAACTGATAGCTGAACGAAGCTTGATTGGCCGCGTATCTCGAAAAGCGCGGATCACTTTGCAATACATTGGTGCGGCTGCCGTCAAGTGCGGAAATATAAAATGGGGAAGCTCCGCTGCGGTTATTGAGTATTTCCCCCATCAAAGTGATGGTAGTGGCGGCGGATGGCCGAAAAGTGACCGAAGGCGCAATATAGAAACGTTCCATGCCCGCCCGGTCGCCGCCGGTATTGGGGAACCTGACCTGGGTATCGCTATCAAGCGCTGTCGTGACCAATCGGAACATAATGGTTCCCTCTTTATTAGCCACGCCCAAATCGGCAGCGATCCGTTTGCGATCGAAATTGCCATATTGAAATTCGATCTCGCGGATCGGCGCTGCAGTGGGGCGTTTGGTCACGCGATTGATAATACCGCCCGCATCGCCTCGCCCAAACATCACCGAAGAAGGGCCGCGCAATACGTCTACTCGTTCGAGTCCGTAAGTATCGGTAATGAATTGACTGAAAAAACCGACCGCCGAATTGCTCAGACCGTCGCGAAAATTCGCCGTGTTCAGACCGTTAAAGCCGCGCAACTGCAAATATTCAAAACCTCTGCCCTCAAACCCGAATTGATCCACGGTGACACCCGGTACGTAACGCAACGCTTCGGTCATATTTTGCACGCTGCGCATATCCATTTCTTTCCGCGTAACAACCGAAATCGATTGCGGTATTTCAATAATCGGCGTATCGGTCTTAGTCGCGGTAATGCTGCGCTTTGCGACATTACCCACGACTTCCTCGGAAGCTTTTACCGTTACGGCGGGAAAAACCGTAGCAACCGGCTTGGCAGATGCTTTGCCGCTTTTTTCGTCCGCAGCGACTTCCTTGGAATCAGTCGTTGTTTGCTGATCGGATGCCGTTTCTGCCGGTTTGGCGCCGACCGGCGATTTTGTTTCCGCACGGCTATCGATAGCCGCAATGGATAACAGCATTTGCAGCGCAATTAATAAAACAGTACGTTTATTCTTCACACACGGTCTCCCTGATTGAAATTTTGATCAAGCCATACGGCCTGTTCTGATCGAAATGATGTTTTTATTGGTGAAGTTGCTCAGGCCAAAACGGAAGATGCGATACGCTTCGACGGCGGACTTTTAGCTTGATGAAGCGCATTGATCATCGCGTGCGCAATTTCGCTGGTACGGATTGCGGTGACCGATAACAAGGTATCGCTCAATCCATGACTCGATTCGCATGCGCCTTGCAGAAAGATCGCCGGCTTGAATTGCATCGAATGACACAAGCGGTAATAACGATCAACCGAGAAATCTTCGAAATACGGCATCAGCGGCACTAATAGCGTTTCGTAGTGAGTACGCTGATACCCGGTCGCCAATATCACGGCATCGTAAGTTTCCGTATTTTCGTGATTGTCGTTGAGACTACGTAACGCGAATTGAATACCGTCTGGCGTCGATTCAGCCGTTTTCACCTCGTGGCGTCGCAGAAAGCGGTGGCGCACCCGATTCGGATAACTGAAAAACGGGAACGGCAATGCCACGGTCACTCTATATCGAGAATAAGCCAGTTCACTATTTAATACATGTGATTCCATTGGTCTTCATCAAGGTTAAATTTTCGTATTAGATTTATCTAAACATTGAAGACGAATGAGAAGTATTTTTATTTACATTTTTGCTTTTTTATCTTGCTTCAATCGCATTTTATCCAAACAAAAAAAATGACAACATCAGAATATATAATTGATAAACAACAAATATTAACAACACCAATAAGACAGCAAGATCATTTAGCCAAGTATTATTGCAAGCAAAAAACGGCATTAAGATTTGGTAAATATTTGTCTTGCTCATTCGTCTGAATGGATATATTTCGCTCAAATAGGTGAATCATGCTGAAATACCTTATCAAACAATCAAAGCCGATACTGGCAAGCGCATCGCTTGCCAGTATCGTGCACGGCATCGGCAGCGTCCTGCTGCTGGCACAAATCAGCTCGGCATTAACCGCCGATGATCCGGATTACGGCCAAAGGGCGATGGTTTTTGCTATCACTGCGTTATGTGTCATGTTCAGCTATATCGCGGCGGCGATACTGTTCGAAAGACTGGGGCAGAGTGTGCATGCTGAATTGCGCAGCTTCATCGCGAATAAAGTTATCGCTGCGGATTATCGCCAACTGGAACTATTGGGCGCGGCTCGCGTGCAATCCGCTCTGTCCGAACATTGCAGCCGGGTAGCCGAGTTTTTTGTCAGTTTTCCGGTCATCTTGACCAACGCCGTTGTCGTTGCCGGCTGCTTGGTCTATATGGCGTTGCTGTCGTGGCAAGTTTTCCTTCTGGCGGTATTGGTCATCGGATTCGGTTCGCTGAGTTATCATTTCGCGTATTTCCGCTCGCTGACTGACGGCGCCAAGGAGCTGCGGCTCAATCGCGGCAAGCGCAACGCTTTTTATCACGACGTACTGCAACAATCGATCGAAAAAGTCAGCAAAAAGCGTACCTTCGGCATGTCGGTTTTTGTAGCCTCGGCGGGATGGGGCAATTTCCTGATTTATGCATTCATCGGCATGGTATTGTTTATATTGGTCGGTGATGTACCCGAACGCACACTGATCATGACCGGCTATGCACTGGTATTCGTTTATATAGTGGGACCGCTCGAAACGTTACTATTGAATATCCCTCGCGCCAATCTGGCGCAAGTTTCCGCCGAGCGGATCGAAGAAATCACTCAGGCCATGACGTCGAAAGAATCGCCGGTGCCGATAATGGAACTGCCGCCATTGCAATCGATCACGCTGCACCAGGTATTGCATCGCTATTATCATGAACAAAAAGACGAGATGTTTACGCTCGGCCCTATCGATTTACAATTTCGTCCCGGAGAAATCACTTTTCTGGTCGGCGGTAACGGCAGCGGCAAAACCACGCTGGCCTTATCGCAAGGCCAGCGCAAGCGCCTGGCTTTGGCAGTAGCCTACCTCGAAAACCGCCCTTTTTTAGTATTTGATGAATGGGCAGCCGATCAGGGCCCGGTTTTTAAGGAAATTTTTTACCGCGAACTGCTTCCCGAATTACGCGCGATGGGCAAAGCCATCCTCGTCATTTCGCACGACGATCGCTACTTCCATTTGGCCGACCGATTGTTGCGCATGGAAAACGGTCGCTTGAGCATCGATCATTTCAGTACGGACAGTCCTGAACAGGACACCGCGATGCCGCCCATGATCGCTGTCAACAGTGCGGTCTAGCGTCATGAAAAAAATCGATACGCACTTAACCGTTGATACTGCGCCGCTGCAAACACGAACCTCACAGTCCGGCAAATCCGTCCGCCCAGCACTGGCATTACTGCACCGCTGGGCGGGCTTATTTCTCGCTGTTTTCTTGTTCATTTCGGGGATAACCGGCGCAATTATTTCGTGGGATCACGAGTTGGATGAATGGCTCAATCCCCATTTATTCGATCGACAAAGCCAAGGAGAAGCGCTTTCTCCGCTAATACTTGCCGATCAACTGGAAGCAGCCGATCCCAGGATATTGATCACCTGGTTGCCGTTGTCCATCGAAGCTGATGAAAATCTGGGACTGGCGGTAACCGGACGCATCAATCCCGCCACAGAACAAGCTTTTGAGCTGGATTTCAATCAAATCGCACTGGACCCGGTGAGCGGCGAAGTGCGAGGATCACGCCTGTGGGGTGATATTTCACTCAGCCAGGAAAATTTCCTGCCTTTTCTGTATAAACTTCACTTCAGCATGCATATCCCTGACGCCTTTGATATCGAGCTCGGTGTCTGGTTCATGGGCATACTGGCCATCGTCTGGTGCATCGACTGCTTCATCGCGTTATGGATTTCTTTTCCCAACCGGAATGTCTGGCGCAAATCGTTTGCCTTTCGCTGGCAGCAAGGCGGCTACAAACTGAATTTCGATCTGCATCGCTCCGGCGGGGTATGGCTTTGGCTGATGTTATTGCTGCTTGCCGTGACAGCCGTTTCGATGAACCTCAAACGGGAAGTCATGCGCCCTGTGGTCTCGCTATTTTCCACGCTGACCCCCGATCCATTTGCAATGCGCACCCCGAATCCACACAATATGCCGATCGAACCCCTCGTCGGACGTCACAAAATTCTCCAGCTTGCACGTGCAGAAGCGGAAAAAAGAAATTGGAATGCACCACCCGGCGGCATGTTCTATGAACCGGAATACGGCATTTACGGTGTGACCTTCCATGAACCCGGCAACGATCATGTCAATTATGGCCTGGGCAACCCTTGGCTCTATTTTGACGGGAAAGACGGCAGCTACCTGGGTGATCGCATTCCCGGCAACGGCAGTCTTGGCGATCTCTTTCTGGATGCCCAATTTCCACTTCACTCGGGACGCATCCTCGGATTGCCGGGGCGCATTCTGGTTTCGCTGCTCGGCATAATGGTCGCCGTGCTCTCAGTAACCGGTGTAGTGATTTGGCAAAGAAAACGCTGGGTGCGGGCGAGAATCGCCCGCACCCAGGATACGTGATCTATCCGATGGCGGCGGGCATCGCGCGATGCCTTATTCCTGCAGAACGAAACTGAACGATTGCAAAGCCACTGCACGCACCGGCTGACCGTTGCGCAACGGCGGATGGCAATGCCAGGATCAGTCAAATCATTTTGCGTGCACATATTTCGGATTGTTCCTATGAGCTTTTGGCTCCCGCGCGACCGGAATGCCAAGCCATACTCCGATCCGGACTTGGCGATCATCGGGAAACAACCGCTGGGGCTCGAATTAACCTCACAATTGACGGAAGAAAGACGGCGTCAGTCCTTACAATTGGCACAACCTGCGCCGATTCCTCACACAACTTGGTGCTGCACTTCAATCAATTACTCCGATTTCTCAGATTGCCGGGTTAATTTGGAGTTTTCGCTTCTTCCAGTAAATGTCTCAACGTGTCTCGTTTTTCCTCACATCCGAGTGGTACTCAATTTGAAAAACCCTATGACTGCCATATCTGTATTCCATACCACACTTCCATTCGTACGGCATATTCTCGCAGCTAAAGCCGGTGGTTTAAACCTTGTGATTGATAATTAGATTCGACCATTGCATTAATAAGAATAAGAACGCTTCTTATTTCACTATACGAATCAATTTAGGAGAAATTCAAGAAATTTACCAAACTTAAGGCTTCGCGCTGCTTATTGCTTACTGGATAAAGCTTCCTTACAGTGGCGAATAGCGACATGAATCAGTCTGTTTACCAGAGAAACAGATATTTGGAGTTCTTCCGCAATCTTATGCTGTGTACGTCCTTCAAGACGATAAAGTTCAAATACCCTACGAGTTCTCTCTGGAAGCATACTCAGCGCGGTCATTATCAGATTCAAACTTTGGTAGTGCATCAAATAAGTATCGGGCGTCCGCTGCTTGTCAGGCACTAAAAGGCCTTCTTCTTCACTGTCGAATAAATCCAACTCTAACATTGAGCGCCGGTATTGATCAATTGCTACATTGCGGACAGTCTGAAATAAATAGGCAACCGGTTGCTTCACTTCCGATTTATTAGCGGAACAATCACGAATCTTGAGATAAGCGTCATGAATCACATCATCCGCTAGATCCCAGTCCCCCAAAATCTTAAATGCGGCTCGCCGCAATTGTGTTCGATGCGCAATAAATAACGCCTCGATTTGAAAAAAATACTCATCTTCTGAATTCATGATAATGAATCAGAAATTCAGAAGATGCATTAATGAGAAACAATGTAAATTGATGACTTGAGACAGCATCTTTTGCGAGTCATCAATAATTAACCAACGATACGCTATTAAAATTAAATGCTTAAATTTCTTTTTCCCAACCATAATACTATCCCCAAGTGAGTGCTGTGATAGCTGGCTGGCAAGTAATGTAAGTTTGTTGGCTGGCTAAAAGGTTATTTTTCCGCTGTTAAACTAAGATACAAATTATCGCTTATCGCTGCAGACTTGATTAAATAAGATCATTTTTGTAATTTATGAATTAAACGAGATAATGATAATCATTATTATTTGAGTTGTAAATTTTAACTACAGAAACACCGTATGCCCCAGTTCGCTCAGCTTGCGTGCCCAGTAATGCATGCCACTACAGGCTTCCAGCCCAATCCGGCAAGATTCGATCTTTGCAAACCACGACAGTACCTGGCTTCGCCTCAATTGCTTGCGCTCCACCACCCGTCCTTGTGCATTAGCAGCGTGTACCTGAAAAACATTCTTTGCCAAATCCAAACCAACTACGCTAATCTTCTTTATTGGTCAGCGAATTTTTAACATTGCCGATCTCTTCATCATCGGATTTCTGCTGTTTACTTCTTTCAGCATCCGGGCGAATGCGCTATAGTCAAAATAGTAAATTCCGATGCCCTTTTCGAGGCATCGGTATCGACCAATAAGACATTTGCATTCACACAAAAAATAAAGGAAAAAATTCATGGCACATTGGTTTGAGGACAACTCGCTATCGATAGGACGTACGCCGTTGGTGCGCTTGAATCGCGTAACGGACGGTGCGTCGGCGTTGGTGCTGGCAAAAATCGAGGGACGCAATCCGGCGTACTCGGTGAAATGCCGCATTGGCGTGGCGATGATCGATGCCGCCGAGCGCGATGGTTTGCTGGGCTCTGGCAAAGAGATCGTCGAGCCAACCAGCGGCAATACCGGCATTGCATTGGCGTTTGTTGCGGCGGCTCGCGGCATTCCACTGACGTTGACGATGCCGGAAACGATGAGTATGGAGCGACGTAAATTGCTGGTGGCATTGGGTGCCAAGCTGGTACTGACGGAAGGCGCGCGCGGCATGAGCGGCGCAATCGCCAAGGCGGACGAAATCGTCGCTTCCGACCCGGGGCGTTATGTGTTGCTGCAACAGTTCAAGAATCCCGCCAATCCG
>SXJH01000250.1 GCA_005779435.1 Nitrosomonas sp.
TTAACCGGTTTGTTGGCGCTTGACGGGGTTCAATCCGAATGCGGCAATCAGCATTCCCAGCAGTGCCAATCCGGCAACGATGGGAAACGCATCCAAATAGCTTCCGGTGATGTCCTTGATGTTGCCGGATATCAATGTTCCCAGGATGGCACCGGCGCCATAGGCGGTAAACACGAATCCGTAATTTTGCGCGTAATATTTCTTGCCGAAGAAGATTCCGGTTGTGGTGGGTGCGATGGTAAGCCATCCGCCCAGGCATAGCCATAGCACGCAGAATGCGAACACGTACAGCACTGCATCGCCTTGTTCTAAAAAAGACGCGAGCAGCGATGCGCCGAGGATCATGGCAAATGAAAGCATGGCGGTATGCTTCGGGCCCAGTTTATCGGTAATGGCGCCAAATAGGGGCCGCCCCAAGCCGTTACATACCGCAAACAATGAAACGGCAAGCGCTGCCGTCGCCGCATCCAGATTGGCCACTTCGGTGCCGACCGGGGAGGCTATGCCTATCGCCATTAATCCGGCCAGACATCCGATGGTGTAGGTGGCCCACAGCGCATAGAAATTGGGGGTTTTCAGCATTTCCCGCCTGCCGAGGTCTGCCGTCGGCATTGGCGTCGCAGTTGTTGCCGCCGAAGTTGTCGTTGATTCTGCGGACATCCATCCGTTTGGCGGGAAACGCAATAACCGGGCTAAAAGCGTTATGACAATCAGAAATGCGATCCCCAAATAGAGAAACGTATGCAGGATGCCGATATCCGGGTTATCGATCATCGCTTTCATGAGCGGCGCGATGGCCAGTGCCGATACGCCGAAACCCATCACCGTCAAACCGATTGCCAAACCGCTTTGTTGCGGAAACCATTTCGCGACCACGGCAATCGGGCAGCCGTACACGATGCCGACTCCGATGCCGCCGATGACGCCGTATAAAAGGGACAGGGTCGCAATATCGGGAGAAAAACTTGCCGCAATCCAGCCCGTTCCTACCAACAAACCTCCCAGCAGAGCCGTTCTTTTGGGGCCCCATTGCGCCATCAAACTCCCGGCAAGCGGCATCGTCATCGCGAACACCGCCAGAAAAACCATGAATGGATACCCGCTTTGGCTCGACGTGATTCCCCACAATGCTTCCAACGGTTTTCTGAAAATACTGAAGGCATAAATCGCCCCCAGGCAAATATTGATCGATAAGCCAATCGCGACAAATACCCATCGCCCTTTTGCCGCTTCCATTCCGAAAAGCGTTAAATTCCGTCCGGTCATTTCATTTTTTGTTTTTCAATCGGAGCGGCGGCAGCGAATGGATTTTTAGGCGGGTCATCAAGAAACCGCCGGCCTGCTCGGAAAGTCGCAATAATGATCCAGCAGCAATTGCTGTGCCGAGCGCGGTTTTGCTGTGCCGGGTTTCAGGCGTTTGTACGAGCCGTCGCTTTGCAGTAGCCAGGCTTGCGTGTTGTCGGCCAAATAGCTTTGCAAGCCGTATTCGATGACGGTATCGCTGGTGCGTTTTTCTTCGATCGGAAAGCAGACTTCGACGCGATGATGCAGGTTGCGCGTCATCCAATCGGCGCTTGAGCAAAGCACCAATTCTTCGCCGTTGTTATAAAAATAATAAACGCGCGTATGCTCCAAGAAGCGTCCGACAATCGAGCGCACGGTGATGTTTTCCGAAATACCCTTGACGCCGGGGCGCAAGCAGCAAATGCCACGAATGATCAAATCGATTTTGACCCCGGCTTGCGAGGCTTTATACAGTGCGGCGATGATTTCTGGATCGACCAGTGCGTTCATTTTGGCGACGATCCAGGCTTTTTTTCCGGCGGTGGCGGCGCCGATTTCTCTTTCGATGTAATTCAGGATGCCTTTGTGCAGTGTGAAGGGTGATTGCAGCAATTTTTTCAGCTTGCCCGCGCGCCCCAGGCCGGTCAATTGGTGAAACAGCTTGTTGACGTCCTCGCCGATTGCCTTGTCGCAGGTCAGCAAGCCATAGTCGGTATACAGCCGGGCGGTGCGCGCATGGTAATTGCCGGTTCCCAAGTGGATATAGCGGCGCAACGTGCGGCCTTCGCGGCGGACGACCAGGATCATTTTGGCGTGGGTTTTGTAATTGACCACGCCGTACACGACATGCGCCCCGGCCTGCTGCAATTCGCTGGCGAGTTCGATATTGGCTTCTTCGTCGAACCGCGCGCGCAATTCCACGACGACGGTGACTTCCTTACCGGCGCGCGCAGCACCTTTCAGAATTTCGACAATCGCGGAATCGGCACCGGTGCGGTACAGCGTTTGCTTGATCGACAACACATTCGGATCGGCTGCCGCCTGACGCAGAAAATCGATGACCGGCGCAAACGATTGGAACGGATGGTGCAGCAAAATATCGCCATTATGCAGCACGTCGAAAATATTCGTATTCTTCAGTAAGCGCTTCGGAATATCCGGCGTGAATCCGGCAAATTTCAGTTCCGGGCGATCCACCAGATCGCAAATCGCCATCAGGCGGCCAAGATTGACCGGCCCCGTCACCTGATACAGGTCGCCGGGTTGCAGGTCGAATTTTTGCAATAGGAAACGGCTCAGGTTATCTGGACAATTGTCCGCAACCTCGAGGCGCACCGCATCGCTAAAACGGCGCGACGGCAATTCGCCCTCCAAAGCGCGCAGCAAATCGTCGGTTTCCTCGTCGTCGATGAACAAATCGCTGTCGCGCGTGACTTTGAATTGATAGCAGCCGGTCACGTTCATGCCGGGAAACAAATCGCCGACATGCGCATGGATAACGGACGACAGCATGACAAA
>SXJH01000251.1 GCA_005779435.1 Nitrosomonas sp.
GAACGCAGCGGTATCCGGTCAATTAATCCGATTGTCGATATTACCAATTATGTGTTACTGGAAACAGGGCAACCGATGCACGCTTTTGATTTGGCAAAAATCGAAAGCGGAATCGAAGTGCGTTATGCATCGCCTACAGAAAAAATAACCGTGCTGAACGGCAATCAAATCGGCTTGAATCCGGCAATGTTGCTGATAGCCGACGCGAAAAAGCCGCTGGCATTGGCGGGGATTATGGGAGGGATAGAGAGCGGTGTGACGCAAGACACGACGGACATATTTCTTGAAAGCGCTTTCTTTAACCCGCATGCAATCAGCGGCAAGTCGTTTCAATTGGGATTCGGCTCGGATTCCGCCTACCGGTTTGAACGCGGTGTCGATTTCGATGCAACCAAGCGCGTGCTTGAACGAGCAACGCAGTTGATACTCGCTATTTGCGGCGGTACAGCAGGTCCGGTTTCGGAAGTGAAGAATCAACTGCCGCAGCGATCTTCTGTTCAGGTGCGGGCCAGTCGAGTCAAGCGAGTGCTTGGAATCGATATCGATCAACAGCGGATAGGCGAATATTTTAAGCGACTGGGGTTTTCGTACACTTTGCAGCATGATGTTTTTAGTGTGTTGCCGCCAAGCTATCGCTTTGATTTGGTCATTGAAGAGGATTTCATCGAAGAATTGGCCCGGATTTATGGTTATGATCGAATTCCGATACATTACCCGCGCGCCGATATGGCTATGTTGCCGGTTACCGAAACTAAGAACGATGCGCAGAAAATTAAGCAATTATTGGTAGCGCGGGATTATCAGGAGGTAATTAATTACGCTTTTGTTGATGCAGCGTGGGAACTCGATTTTTCCAATAATACATCGCCTGTTACATTAAAGAATCCGATTGCCAGTCAGATGAACGTGATGCGAAGCACGCTCATCGGCGGATTGGTGGCCAACTTGCAATTTAATCTGAATCGCAAACAAACCCGCGTACGGTTATTTGAAATGGGTTGTTGTTTTATCCGTGATCGCGACCACGACTGCCGGCAGGTAGAAAAAATTGCGGGACTTTGTTATGGCGATGCGGCGCCGGAACAATGGGGAATATCTTCAAGAGCCGTCGATTTCTACGATATCAAAGCCGATGTGGAAGTTTTGTTTGGCAACAATGCCGTTCACTTTGAGAAATTTCTCCATCCTGCCTTACATCCCGGCAAATCGGCACAGGTTTATATTGCCGATAAAGCAGTCGGTTGGGTCGGCGAATTGCATCCGAATTGGCAAAGGAAATACGGTTTGCAGAAAAATGCGATTATGTTCGAATTGGAATTGACGGGCTTAATGACTAAAGCGATACCGACTGCAAAAGAAATTTCTAAATTTCCACCTGTGCGGCGCGATATTGCAATTATTGTCGAAAATGATATTAGCGTATACTCGCTTCTGACCTGCATGTTTGCCGAGAAATCTTCAATAATATCGGATATATCGTTATTCGATATATATCGTGGCAAGGGTATGGAAAATAACAAAAAAAGTCTTGCATTCCGCTTTTTGTTACAAGATACTGAGAAAACATTGACGGATGACGAGGCTGATTTGGCCGTTACAAACCTGATCGGAATCTTAAGCGAGAAGTTTGGTGCGATATTACGAAATTGATGCGTTTCATGATAGGCAATAGTGTGCTGATTGAACCATGCGTAGAATTTTTGGCAGATTTTAATAGGAAGATTTGTTTTTCTGAATGTGCTGCGCGATTAATCGTTCAACTACAAATAATTAAAGTCTATTAATAACTAAATGGAGTAAAGAATGGCGTTAACAAAAGCTGAACTGGCAGATTTATTATTTGAGAATGTTGGTCTCAACAAACGTGAAGCTAAAGATATGGTTGAGTCGTTTTACGAAGAAATACGTGTTGCTCTGCAAAATGGAGAAGGTGTAAAGCTTTCCGGTTTCGGCAATTTTCAATTGCGTGCAAAACCGCAACGTCCGGGCAGGAATCCCAAGACGGGTGAAGAAATCCCCATTACCGCACGCCGCGTCGTTACTTTTCATGCCAGTCAAAAGCTGAAGACTTTGGTTGAGAAAAATTATCATGGAAAACCAGAAAACAAATAACCCGCTGCAACCTATTTCAACAAAACGATATTTTACAATTGGAGAAGTGGGGGAGTTATGCGGTGTCAAGCCTCACGTACTGCGCTATTGGGAGCAGGAATTTGCTCAATTAAAACCGGTTAAGCGTCGCGGCAACCGTCGATACTATCAACATCAGGAAATATCATTAATACGGCGAATCAAAGAGTTGCTGTACGATCATGGTTTTACTATCAACGGCGCGCGCAATCATTTGGAACAAGCTGAGAACAGAACGATTGTTACGAATGAAAATGGTGCGACCCCGTTGCTGTTAGTGCCGGACTTAAGTCATATTCGACGTGAAATTAGCAGCATAGTGTCGCAATTACGGGCGTGAGTTTTTCGGCATCGGTTGCTGAAGTTTGCATGCTTTGTTTGCTATAATCCCGCATTCGGGGCGTAGCGCAGCCTGGTAGCGTACTTGCATGGGGTGCA
>SXJH01000038.1 GCA_005779435.1 Nitrosomonas sp.
GCATCCCCAATACCCGTTTTCCGGCTTCACGCACGACGGCAAACGCTTCCGGCAGCAAATCATCGAGCGTTTCTCCACTCTGAATACGCTGCTTGAATGCATCGGTCTTTGCTCGCAAATCCGCATCGGATAGCGCCGCAATTGCCGACTCCATACCGTTGATGATGTTCACGGCATGCGAATATTCCCGGATTATCCGGTCGTTGCGGCTACCAAAAATTTTCTTAAGTAGATTACCTAGCATGAGTCTCTAAAAGTTCTTTCTATGTTTAATTGGTATAAACCATCAAAAAACAAAGGGTGAGCATGTTTCTCACCCCCGAAAATATTTTAATGCGTCAATTTATTAACCTGGTTTTTTTAAAAACTTGACTGGATTTTGCGGCTTGTCTTTATGACGGATTTCAAAATGCAAATGCGGTCCGGAAGATCGTCCGGTATTGCCCACTTCCGCAATTCTCTGGCCTTGCAGCACGACATCTCCCAGACTTACCAAAAGCTTGGATGCATGGGCATAGCGGCTTACCAAATCGCCGCCATGGTCAATCTCCACCATATTACCATACTCAGGGTGTCGTTCCGAATAGATCACCACGCCCCCCGCAGCGGCCTTGATTGGAGTGCCGATTTCCGCAGCAAAATCAACCCCCTCATGAAACGCTTTTTTCCCGGTGAATGGATCGATGCGATATCCATAACCGGAAGAAAACCAATTCGTTTCGATGGGCATTTCCGAAGGCAACATAAACTTGGTTATCCTGCCGTAGCGTAACAACGAATCCAGCGCCCCCAATTTATCCGCTCGCTCATCCAACATAATCGACAATTCATGGAGTTTGCTGCTGAATTCCCCGAAACTCAATGCTTCCGCAGAATGCTCATGGTAAGGGCCGCCTTGCCCCGGCGTTTGATGAAACGACAAATCCCCCGACTTAATCCCCGAAGATTCCACCAATCGATCGCCCAGAGCATCCAAGCGAATCAATTGCGCTTGCATCTGCCCAACCTTGCCAGCCATATTGTTCAAGTTATCTTGCAAATGCACTCTGATCTTATGGTGCCTCTCTTCTTGAGGGTTAACCAATAGCGCTCTTAACACCGGCGCTTCGATCCGATCGGCATACCGAAGTGCGACGAAATTCAAACTCAGTGCTAACGCTGTGACAACAAACAGAAAGGCGCCAATAAGTAATATAATATGTCTATTTGTTAATGCGAGTTTTCGTGCTCGTTTTGAATTATTCGAAATAAAAATAATATTCATAGCTTGCTTTCATTGGATATTACAAAATAACCATGAGTCCTTATAAAATAGATTCTTATTTCAACATCCTCGGCAAATCGGACGAATATGCGCGTTTATTTGCATTGGCTCATCGGTTACATGAAAATCAATTACTTTTCAAAAAGCTTATCCCGGAACAACTGGCACCGTATTGCACCATTGGACAAATCTCCTCCGGAATACTGGTTATTCTGGTCGAAAATGGCGCTATTGCTTCAAAGCTTAAGCAAATTGCCCCTTCATTGCTTCTTAAACTGCAGCAACATGGTTGGAAAGTTACTTCATTTCAAATATTGGTGCAAGCAAAACACACGGCAAGCGATCCCAAACAACTTGCAACATGCAGATCCAAAAATAAAAATATCAAATTGAGCCAAACCGGCCAAAACTGTTTGGCCCAATTGGCTGCATCGTTGCCCAATTCCGAATTAAGAGATGCCATTCAATCGTTCGCCAAGAAACACCGGAGCAACTGATCGGTCGGCTATCGAATCGACTTAAAAACCGCAGCCGCTCTGGATCAGCAACCGCCTCATCATTTATTTCGGCTAACGATCCGCCATCTCGTATATAATGCCGCAGGATGTTTAACCGCATAATCTTCCCCGCTGGTACGATCCAATTCAAACCACCCTACTGAACTGTCGAAACAATCCCATGAATGTTTTTTATGAAGAAACCGGAACCTTCAAGGTGGGGACGATTCTGACAGACAACAACACCTCGCTACAAATTGAGGCTGTTCACGGCAAACGCTCGAAAATCAAAGCCACATCCGTATTATTCCGTTTCGAAACACCGCCGCTTGCAGAATTCATGGGGCAAGTTCAAAAAATAGCCGAGGAACTGGACCCCAACTTTCTTTGGGAATGCTGTCCGCAAGAAATAGAATTCGCCAGCGGTACCCTGGCAGCGGATTATTTCGGTCATGCACCAAGCCCGGTTGAAGCGGCAGCCACTTTGCTGCTGCTGCAGAATGCGCCCATGTATTTCTACAAGAAAGGACATGGATGCTACAAAGCGGCGCCGCCGGCCGCACTAAAAGCCGCGCTGGCCGGACAGGAAAGAAAACGCATCCAAGCCGAGCAACAAGCGCGCTATGTCACGCAGCTCAATCAATTCATCCTTCCGGTGGAATTTGAACCGCTAACGCAAAGCCTGCTTTATCAACCGGACAAAAACTCCATCGAATGGAAAGCGCTTGAAACGGTTTGCGCCGAAAAAAAGCTTTCGGCAGTAAAACTAATGGAAAAATGCGGCGCCATTCCTTCTTCGCACGATTATCATTTTAATCAATTCATTCGGGAGCATTTTCCCGCAGGTATCGGTTTCGACGACCACGAAACCCATCCCTCCGCCATTGCCGATCTTCCCGA
Organism: Nitrosomonas sp.; assembly: GCA_005779435.1. Lineage (GTDB taxonomy): Bacteria > Pseudomonadota > Gammaproteobacteria > Burkholderiales > Nitrosomonadaceae > Nitrosomonas. The sequence continues at coordinate 2,662 of SXJH01000038.1, forward strand.
CTTACCTTATGCCGATATCAAAGCATTTAGCATTGACGATGCATCGACGACGGAAATCGACGATGCTTTCTCGGTTACGCCGCTAGCGCTTGGCAGTTTCCGCATCGGCATTCATATCGCCGCTCCGGCATTGGGTATTGCTGCCGATTCCGTACTCGACAAAATTGCCGCAAACCGCCTGTCAACGGTCTATCTGCCTGGAAGAAAAATCACCATGCTGCCGGAAACGGCGATTAATCGCTTTACCCTGGCGGAGAATACCGTCTGCCCCGTGCTTTCCTTATATCTGGATGTATCCGACGATTTTACCGTTACCGCAGCCGAAAGCCGGATCGAACGAATCGGCATTGCCGCCAACCTTCGCCATCATGTACTGGAACAGCATTTCAACGAAACCGCCTTAAGCAGGGGAACGTTTGATTACGCTTTCAGCGACGAATTAAATTTGTTATGGAAATTTTCCTGCAAAATGGAAAATTTGCGTGGCAAAACCAACGACACCAACAATGATAAAATAGACTACAGCTTTGAAATCGATAACGAATATATAACCATTTGCGAACGCCGCCGCGGCTCGCCGATTGACAAGGTGGTCTCCGAGTTGATGATTTATGCCAATACCGAATGGGGAAAGCAATTAACCGGTGCGGGTATCGCCGGTATTTTCCGCAGCCAATCCAACGGCAAAGTCAAAATGGGCACTTCCCCCGCTCCACACCAAGGACTGGGAGTGTCGCAATACGCTTGGAGCAGCTCTCCGATGCGCCGCTATGTCGACTTGATCAATCAGCGGCAAATCATCGCCATGTTGCGCGCGGAATCTCCGCCGTACTCCCGGGAAAGCAATGCACTATTAATCGCGATTCGGGACTTTGAAGCGGCTTACGGGATTTACAGTGAATTTCAGCGCGCAATGGAGCGTTATTGGTGCTTACGCTGGTTATTGCAAGAACACATTCAAACCAGCGACGGGCAAGTAATCAAAGAAAACTTGGTCAAACTGGATCGTATTCCGCTGATCGTTCGCGTACCTTCACTACCGGAATTGGCTCCCGGCACTTGCGTCAGTCTCAAAATATCCGGGATAGATTTACTGGATCGCACCGTACATGCCGAATTCCTGAAAAAACAAGATTAACATCGTATGACATGCCACAAGTTACCGCCTAAAATAATATAATTATCCAATTCCTTA
>SXJH01000252.1 GCA_005779435.1 Nitrosomonas sp.
AGGCGGCGGAATCGGTCCGCACTTCGATTCCTACGATGTATTTTTGCTGCAAGGCATGGGATCGCGGCGTTGGCAAATTTCCGCGCAGCAGGACGATCAATTCATAGAAGACGCGCCGCTCAGGATTTTAAAAAATTTCCAACCGGAACAAGAATGGATTCTGCAATCCGGCGACATGCTCTACCTGCCGCCGCATTATGCGCACAACGGCATTGCCGAGGAAGATTGCATGACTTATTCCATCGGTTTCCGCGCCCCCAGCCACCAGGAGTTGATGTCGCAGTTTCTTGTTTATCTGCAGGATCGCATTGAAGTGCAAGGGCAATACGCCGATCCGGATTTGCAATTGCAGCGCCACCCGTCAAGAATCGGCAAGGCAATGCAAGCGCAGGCAACCTCCATCTTAAAAAAGATCGAATGGAACCCATCGGACATTGAGAATTTCCTGGGCATTTACCTCTCCGAACCCAAACCGCATGTTTTCTTCGATCCGCCGCAAAAACCGATAGCGCCGTCCAAATTCATGAGTCAAGCAAGAAAACAAGGGATTGCGTTAAACTTAAAAACAAGAATGCTAAGCGGCAACGGTAAATTTTTCATCAATGGGGAAATTTTCACAGCGAGCAGTACGGCTTATCGGATTTTGCAAAAATTAGCGGATCAGCATGTGTTAATGCCTTCGCCGAATATCGATAACGAAGCGGAAGCATTGCTTTATCAATGGTATACCAGCGGTTATCTTGAAATAAAAAGCTGAATTATTGTCCGATCTAACGTTGAGCGCATTTGTATAATCGGGCAAGTTCGATTATCCTATTACACGCAAATCAAAACGCAAAACATGGGAGAGATTAAATTGTTTAGATTTTCACTTTTAGCAGTTGCTGCTTTTGCAGTATTGACATTAAGCGCTTGCGAAGGCAAGAAAAGCCTCGATGGTTATCCTATGGACAAACCGCCTCCTTCGGCTTATGCGCCAAGGGATTCCGAGCCTGAAGAAGCAAAATAAACATAACAGAATCACAGGAATCCGATAACGCAAATCCAAATAAAATGATTTGCCGGCCCCCTCTTAAGCCATTAATTCCCCAAAAAGAGAATTAATGGCTTATCGATTGACAACGCAAAGCTAGAGGATTTACCCGATAAAATTGGGTTAGTTATTTTCTTTGTTTCTCAATCAAAACCGCTAAGTCCATTTTCACTATCAATTGCAGAAAAATGAGTAATGGACTTGCAAAAAAATCATTCGAATAGATTAAGCATATTCAAATGATCGAAGCTTGAAAAGCAGATATCCCCGGTTAACTTTCAGTTAAGAAATGTGCTTGAATGATTGATTAAATTCGTTATATACTGCAAAACTTACTTAGTTTAAAACTTTTTATAAGGAAAATTAAATAATGAAATACTCACTTCTGGCTATTGCCTTATTTATTCTGACATTATCCGCTTGCGGCGGCGCCAAAAATCAAGCACTGCCTGCAACCGAGCAAGCAGCTTATGAAAAAGCGCTTCGCGGTGAAGAACAGGAATGTCCAAACGGAATGGATAGCAACGGAGCCTGCAGATAATAAGGAGACTGCGCTCGATAGTAATTTTTACTATCAGCCGGTTTTTCTGCAAAAAAAACCGCCCTACAACGGGCGGTTTTTTTTATTCATTTTTTACTGCACTCCTTTCTTTCGCAAAAGAGCACCGGGCAAATTGCACGACTCATGCTTTTTTTAGATTACCTGAGCTGTTCGTGCAGCAACTTAAGAATACGATCCGTCGCACTTGCACTCACGGCGGTGCCATCGTCGTTGAGCACCGTAATTTTGCTGGTATTGGTTCCCGTGCTATGCACTTGGATGCGGTATTTACCGGCACGAGCGCCGTCTTTGTCGCTTCGCCAGAACATCATATTCGATAACATACCTTCGTCATTACCCTTCTTCTTGGCGTCTTTATTGTCACTACCCCGCCAAAACATCATGTTCGACAAAATACCCTCGTCGTCGCCTTTCTTTTTCTTGTCGGTATCGAGGTCCACATACCGCACAAAATAAATGCCATCCTCGCGATTCCGGTCTTCCACGGTAAAACCGATTCGGTCGAGCGCCAAACCGACGCGACGCCATGAACGATCGAATGCTTCGCTAACGACCAGCGCACCGTCTTGATTCACGTAGGCGCGTTCATTCGTTGCACCTCTGCCCGTGGCCAATTCAATCTTAGCTTTATGCTCCTCGACACCGAAACGGATCATCAAGCGCGACAACATCTCCGCTTCCAGATCCGGGTCGGCCGGACGCGGTTGCCAAACCGAGCGATTCAGATTGCCGCCTTCGATAACTTCAACCATACCGCGATGACTGACGTAGATTTCCGTGACGCCTGCTTCATTTCGTTCCAGTCGTGTACGAAACTTGTCGCGCTCGGCGGTCGAATAAATACTATCCAAAAAAGTGGAAAATAAGGAACGAATCAAATCTTGCGGAATTTTGGCACGATTCTCCGCCCAATCGGTTTCCATGATACCGGCTTCCGGAATTTCCAATTTAATCAAGAATCCGAGCTCCTGCCAAAACTCCTTGATCACCGGCCATATTACTTCCGGCGGTTGCGGCACAACCAGCCACCGCTGTGTACCCGCACGCTCGACATATACATTCTGAATCGACGACGGCAAAAAAGGCGAAGTACCGGTTTGTCCGCCGCGCTCGCTGCTATAAGAAGAATAAGTCGTACTGCCGGGAGCGTTAAGTTCAGGGATTGAATAACGTTCGTCGATGGCCGGTTGCACCAGATCGGGCGGAATATCCAAAGGCGGCAATCTGCCCGCCGATTTATAATCGATGGTTTTCGTATCGGGAAACAGATCGATCGTCTTGCAACCCGCGCTTGTCAGCGTAAGCATTACTACCAAAGGTACGGTTGCTTTTCGCCATCTCATTTTCGACATTTCACCCCTTCAAATCGCAATATCGGCTTGCCGCATTGCAGCGCGGATAAGCCCATGGTATTGGCTCGACAACGGGGTCAGCGGCAAACGGATACCGGATCCGATCAACCCCATCTGAGCAACCGCCCATTTCACCGGAATAGGATTGGCCTCGACGAACAAATCGGTGTGAAGCCCGAGTAGCTTATTGTTTAGTTGCCGGGCGGCGGCAAGATTGCCGGAAAAAGCAGCCATACACATGTCGTGCATTATTTTGGGCGCCACATTGGCGGTCACGGAAATCACGCCATGCCCGCCTAATAGCAAAAGAGCCAATGCACTGGCATCGTCTCCGCTGTAAACCAGAAAGCCCTCGGGCGCGCGCAACAACAAATCGCAACCGCGCCCGATATCGCCTGTCGCGTCTTTAATGCCGATAACATTCGGAATTTGCGCCAGCCGCAATGCGGTATCGTTATGAATATCCGCAACCGTTCTGCCGGGAACGTTATATAAAATATGCGGCATATCGACGGCTTCCGCAATGGCTTTGAAATGCCGGTATAACCCTTCCTGCGTAGGTTTGTTGTAATAAGGCGCAACCGACAGGCAAGCATCGACGCCCGCATTCTTGGCATGAATCGACAAATCGATCGCTTCGCGCGTGGAATTGGCGCCGGTACCCGCGATCACGGGTATCCGGCCTGCGACATGATCGACCGCCGTTCGCATGAGGAGATGGTGTTCCTCGAAATCGACGGTCGGCGATTCGCCTGTGGTACCGACAACCACCACACCGTCGCTGCCTTGTTCTATGTGAAAATCGAGCAAAGAACGGAAACGATCCAAATCCAATCCGCCTTCTTCGTCCATCGGCGTAACGATAGCAACCAAGCTACCTTTGAACATAACAATCTATCCAATGAAAAAATCGCATTTTACCCGAAACTCATACCATTGAAGCAATTTCGCCGTATATTCGATACGATCTATCTTTTGGAGAATGTTATTGCACCGTCGCGGCAATCCACAACAATCGTATCTTTGGCGACAAATTTTCCCTCCAGAATTTCTTTCGCCAACGGATTCTCGATTTGCGCCTGGATCGCCCGTTTTAGCGGACGTGCGCCGAATACCGGATCGAAACCTGCCGCAGAGATCGCCGCTACCGCCTCATCGCTGACTTCAAATTTCATTTCCAGCTTCGCCAACCGGGCTTCGAGATACTGCAACTGTATTTTCGCAATCGATTGAATATGCCTGCTATCCAGCGCATGGAACACCACCACCTCGTCGATGCGGTTGATAAACTCGGGACGGAAGTAAGTCTTGACTTCACCCATTACCGCTTGCTTAATGGCATCGTAAGCGCTTCCGGACATTTCCTGAATCATTTGCGACCCCAAATTGGACGTCATGACGATCACGGTATTCTTGAAATCGACAGTCCGCCCTTGCCCATCGGTCATGCGACCATCGTCGAGCACTTGCATCGGTGAGCGAGGCCGCGCTGCTGGCCACGCCCCCAGGATCCGTCGCGAACAGCTTTCGCCGCACTGCCTGATCATAAGCCATCGCGGGGCATGCGGC
>SXJH01000253.1 GCA_005779435.1 Nitrosomonas sp.
ATCAGGACACCGGTCGCGCCGGGCGCGACGGGCAAGCCGCCAATGCTTGGATGGTGTACGGCTTGGGCGACGTGATTCAGCAGCGGCGCATGATTGAAGAATCCGAAGCGCATGCCAAATTCAAGCAAGTAGCGACGCGCAAATTGGAAGCGATGCTGTCGCTTTGCGAAACCATTACTTGCCGCCGCATGCGCATGCTGAGTTATTTCGGCGAAGCGGTTACAGCGCAGTCGTGTGGAAATTGCGATATTTGCCTCAATCCGCCGAAAGTGTGGGATGCGACTGTCGACGTGCAGAAAGCCTTATCCTGTGTTTACCGCACCGGGCAAACGTTCGGCGCGGGGCATTTGATCGATGTGCTGCGCGGCAATCTAACCGAGCGCGTCAAAGAATGGCATCACGATAGAATCAGCACCTTCGGCATCGGCAAGGATTTGCCGGAAAAAACCTGGCGTGCGGTATTTCGTCAGATCGTGGCGTTAGGATTGCTGACTACCGATAGCGAAGGTTACGGCGCATTGCACCTCACCGAAGCCAGCCGGGCCATCCTTAAATGCCAGCAACCGGTTCTGCTGCGCCAGCAATCGAAACCGGAGCGGCTGTCCGATAAACGGCAAGCGGTTGAATTAAAAGCATTCGACGACAACGAACGGGCATTGTGGGAGCAATTGCGCGCCTGGCGGGCCAAAATCGCAAAAGAGCACGGCGTCCCGGCTTATGTCATTTTTCATGACAGCACACTACTGGAATTGGTGCGGCTACGCCCGCAGACCGAAGACGATTTGCGCCAGGTAACCGGCGTCGGGGTACGCAAGCTGGATAAATACGGACATGATTTGATTGAGATTTTGTGCGGGATATAATTTTTGCCGGGGAATTGTGTTTGATACAGAGGTTGGTGTTCATCGGTGCAAGAATTTCAAACCAGTCCTCCTATTTGAGACATAGCGCTAGCCGTAACTGGCACATTTGTAGTGAGCGCAGCGAACGAAAAATGCGTTCGAGTTTATGGCTTTGTTAGGCATTTCTTTGCTTCCATTTTGACTCACTCTTAACTGCTTCGTGAATCTCTTTGAAGATAGCCCCCATTTCTTTTTGAAACGCGACATGCCTCAGTAAATTCGGTAAACGAGGTGTGCGAGTCTCCGGGGCAAATGAAATATTGGCAAATATTGGATAGGGTATTCCTTCAACTTCATCCAATGAGAATCGGGATGCCAATGGGTAGCTAGCATTTCCAAATTTGTTTACCAATACCTCGCTAATTTTTTCTTTGTATAGCTCTGGCATTAGCTTTATGTACCGTTTGTTTACACCAGATAGGCGAGTAGCTAGCTGAAACATCATATCAGGGAGAATTTCTAAATTATTGTAGTAAAGGATCAGAAGGTTAGAGTTTTCAAAATAATCAAAATCCCCAGTAGAATACAGCTCCTGTAGCTTGTCTGTTCTTTTGCGCAAAAGACATGAATGCACAAGAGCGGATGCACTATAGCCCTGAAACGATCCGTTATTATGATGTTTTCTTAATAATTGGATTTCTTCAAATGCCGCATCAAAATTCCCATAAACCAATTGCCGCTCGAGCCCGTAGTAATAAACAAACACATAGCCAATATCTATTTCTGCGGTAACATCATAAAGCCACCGTAGATACAAACCTCTTTGTCCTGGGTTCATTTCGCTATAAGAAGGAAAATAAGAGAGCTTTTCAACATTATCTGGCGAAGATGGATTTGTAGCTGGCAGTACAGCATATATGGTACTGGGGTCGTCAGGTACTTCCTGATTAAGGTCGACATTACCAGTTTCAGAAATAGAGATAGTGAATTGCAGACCAAAGCCATGGCCCTTGGGCTTATCGTAAGAAATGAATAACAGTTCCTTCCTATAAGGGGGAATCTTGTTGATTGCTGGATTCGTATTTTTCCTTGGAACTAGCTTATTTAGTAATGACATTGAATCATCCTTTCAGACCATTTCTTATGCCTAACTACAATTAGACGCCCGAAATGACGCAATATATTGCGTCACCAATGAAATCAAATACGATCTTATTCAAGATAACTCATTATATTTTAAACTTATTGATCGAATTAGCCGTCATCTTATCAAATGTATTTAGGGAAACAAGGAATTATTCGCCGCTTTGGTGAAAGCCAGTGCCCCAGTTCGTGGAAGGCTTGTTATTTCCCGATGCAAAAGCGCGAGAAGATCTCTCCGAGCAGATCGTCTGCGGTAAATTGGCCGGTGATAGAGGATAGATCGAGTTGCGCGAGGCGAAGTTCTTCGGCCAGGAGTTCCAGTTGATAACCCATTTGCGTCAGTGTTTGTGCGGTATAAAGATGCGCTTTTGCTTTTGTCAGTGCTTCCAGGTGACGCTGCCTGGCCATGATGACGCCTTCACCGGCTTGATTGAAGCGCCAACCGGCGATGTCCAGTATTTTTTGCCGCAACAAGTCGATACCGGCGCCGGTTTTGGCCGATAGATAGACTGTGTCGCCGGATTCATCGGTTTCAATTCTGGGCGATTCGCCGGTCAAATCGATTTTGTTGAATATCGTCAATTGCGGCTTGTCGGCTGCAATGGAGTTTTGTGCCGGGTCTGCGGTCGTGTGCCGACCGCTGTCGAATAACTGCAGTACCAGGTTGGCGCTTTTGATTGCGGCATGCGTGCGTTCGATGCCTTTCAGTTCGATCGCATCGCTGGTTTCCCGCAGACCGGCGGTGTCGATAATATGAATCGGCACACCGGCGATAGCGATGGTTCGCTCGATGGTGTCGCGCGTGGTTCCTGGGATTTCGGTCACAATCGCCGCTTCTTCTTCCACCAATTGATTCAACAGACTGGATTTTCCGACATTGGGCGCGCCCGCGAGCACGATTTTGATGCCTTCCTGCAATAAGTTGCCTTGTTGCGCTGCTTGAAAGATTTGATCCAGTTCTGCGTGGATTTGGGCGAGCTGTCCGGTAATTTGCGCTGCATAGAGATGGTCGATTTCTTCTTCGGGGAAATCCAGTGTCGCTTCGACAAGCATGCGCAATGAAATCAACGATTGCACCAGCGTTTCGATTTTGGCGGAGAAATGGCCTTGCAACGAATTGACCGCGCAGCGCGCGGCTTCCGCAGTGCTGGCTTCGATAATATCGGCAACGCTTTCGGCTTGTATCAGATCGATTTTATCGTTGAGATAAGCGCGCAGGGTGAATTCGCCCGGTTGCGCCAAACGCGCGCCCGTCGATAAGCAGCGATTCAGCAGTAAATGCATAACCGCCGGGCCGCCGTGGCCTTGCAGTTCCAGTACGTCTTCCCCGGTGTAAGAGTGCGGAGCAGGGAAATAAAGCGCGATACCTTGGTCGATAATGCGGCCGTTATCGCCGATGAAGTTGTTGAGGCTGGCGTAACGGGGTTTGGGGAGTTTGCCCAGAATCGCTACGGCGAGATTTGTCAGATTGTTGCCGGAGATGCGAATGACGCCAACACCGCCACGGCCTGGCGGCGTTGCAATGGCTGCAATTGTGTCGGTGTTAAGAAAACGCTGATTAATTGACTGTACGAGCGAATCACTTCGTTGCGCGGTACTCGCTCCCTCGCCTATCTTGTTGATATGTCTCGGTTGCTGCGTTCCGTGCACCTCGTGCTTCATCTCGTTCGCCGAATTAATCAGCGTTTCCTTAGCTTTCAATCATTCGATATCGTGCTGGAAATCTTGGCACCGGACATCGGGAGTACCCGATGCCCGGATTTGTCGTAAGGGAAACACTGAGTAATTGGTTGCGCAAGCGATCTGCCGCGTTGGATGGTGCTCGAAAATTCGCCTATCAATATGATATGTCTCATTTTCTGCGCTCCATTCGCCTTGCACCTCATCTTGCTCACCGAATTATTCAGCGTTTCCTTAGGTTTTTTTCCTGGGTTTCCGCGCCGCCACACCGGCTTTTGCCTTTGCTGCCAGTGGCTTGGCAGGGACTTTGGCCTTCTTGGTAGATGGTGCTGCCGGAGATTCTTCGGATTTTTTATCTTGCGCGGCAACCGCTTCGGCTTGTTCCGCCGCTACCGCTTTTTCATCCGTTGGCTCCGCAATCGCTTCGGGCAATTGAAGGTTTTCTTTTTCGGATTCGGGTTTGTTTTTTATTTTTCTCTTGTTCTTTTCCTTATTGGCACTGGCTTCCGCTTTGTTTTCGTACATGCGGGTGATTTGCCACTGCTGTGTGATG
>SXJH01000254.1 GCA_005779435.1 Nitrosomonas sp.
ATCGAATCCAACGAGGCATTTGCCGCACAAGCCTGTGCAGTGGCGAAAGCATTGCAATTCGATCCGGCAAAAACCAATCCGAACGGCGGTGCCGTAGCGCTGGGGCACCCAATCGGCGCAACCGGCAGCATCCTGACGGTTAAAGCGCTCTATGAACTGCATCGCTGCGGCGGAAGGTATGCACTTGTTACGATGTGCATCGGCGGAGGACAAGGGATCGCGGCTGTTTTTGAAAGGCTTTGACAGTCCGTTGAAAAACTATTTACGCTACCGCTGCGGTGTTAAACCAGGCTCAACATGCTCAGGAAACGTAATGGCTGCACAAGCGATCTGCTGCGTTGGGCAGCGCTCGAAAATTCGCCTATCGCTATGATATGTCTCATTCCCTGCGCTCCATCCGCCTTGCATCGGTTGCCGCGACAACGTTTTCACCGGCCTGTTAAAACCATTGATACTGAATTTCGCTTTAGCGTATCATAAGGCCTTCGGAGATCCGGTATCAATCGACTCTCAACCCCCTTGACTATTGCGATTGTTCTGTTTATTACCCAAGTTATTAATGAAGAAAACGCAAGCGATACCATTGTTATTGGTTATGCTTGTAGCCTTTTGCCCGGATTTTGCGCTTGGCCAGCAGACCCGGAAATTTCCTGCCGACAGCCAATTGGGTAACTTGACTGCGGTTGCTTTTCCGCAATTCACCATCAATGGTCGGCAAATGATCATGGGAGCCGGCGGGCAGATCCGAGGGGTCGATAATCTGATTATTCTGCCGAGTACGGCAAACTACATCGGCTTGGTTCGCTACCAACTGGATATCATGGGCAATCTGCATCGGGTCTGGATTCTGACGCCGGATGAGGTTAAAGAAGCGGAAAGCGAAGGGCAGCAAATCCCGAAACCGCAAAGACGTTTTTTATTTTTTTAGAATAGCGCTGGAAAATTTGTGAGTAACAAGCTTTATATCAAAACATTCGGCTGCCAGATGAACGAGTACGACTCGGAGAAAATGGCGGACGTGCTGCATGCGGCTTACGGCATGGAATCTACCGACGATCCGGCGCAAGCCGATGTGATTTTGTTCAACACCTGTTCGGTGCGCGAGAAAGCGCAAGAGAAAGTGTTCCACGATCTGGGCCGGGTGCGGCATCTGAAGGAAAGCAATCCCAACTTGCTGATCGGTGTCGGCGGTTGCGTGGCCAGCCAGGAAGGCAAAGCGATTGTCAGCCGCGCACCGTTTGTCGATGTGGTGTTCGGGCCGCAAACGCTGCACCGGTTGCCGCAATTGATTGAAACGCGCAAAGCCACCGGCCGTTCGCAAGTGGACATTTCGTTTCCGGAAATCGAAAAATTCGATCACTTGCCGCCCGCACGTACCGAAGGCGTAACCGCGTTTGTTTCGATCATGGAAGGATGCAGCAAATATTGCAGTTTCTGCGTGGTTCCGTATACACGCGGCGAGGAAGTTTCCCGGCCGCTGGAAGACGTGTTGACCGAAATCGCCGTACTGGCGGATCAGGGCATCAAGGAAATCACCCTGCTGGGTCAGAATGTCAATGCCTACCTGGGTGTCATGAGCGACGGCGAGATTGCCGATTTTGCGTTGCTGCTGGAATACTTGCACGAAATCCCAGGCATAGAGCGCATCCGCTATACCACGTCGCACCCGAAGGAATTTACCACGCGGTTGATCCAGGCTTACGCGCAATTGCCAAAACTGGTCAATCACTTGCATTTGCCGGTGCAATCCGGTTCCGACCGGGTTTTGGCGGCAATGAAGCGCGGTTACAGCGTACTGGAATACAAATCGATCATCCGTAAATTGCGCGCGATTCGTCCGGATATTTCGCTGTCGTCGGATTTCATTGTCGGTTTCCCGGGCGAAACCGAGGCCGATTTCCAGGCGACGATGAAGCTGGTGGAGGAAATGAATTTCGACGATTCCTACAGTTTCGTCTACAGCGCACGCCCCGGCACGCCGGCGGCCGATTTGCCCGACGATACGCCGCAAGAGGAAAAACTGGATCGCCTGCATCGTTTGCAAGCGCAACTCGGGCTGCAATCGCGCAAAATCAGCCAGCAAATGGTCGGATCGGTTCAGCGCGTATTGCTGGAAGGCGCATCGAAAAAGAGCGCGGAAGAATTAAGCGGTCGTACGGATAACAATCGCGTCGTCAATCTGGCGAGCGATGCCGATCTGGCCGGTCATTTTGTCAATGTGCGCATCACCGAAGCGCGATCGCATTCCTTGCGCGGCGAACTCGTTGAATAAACCGTGTTTTGCTTGCAAAGTGATTCGTCCGCTGCGACAATCGCGTCATCGCAATAACGACTTTTGACATTGAAACCCGCACCGCTAGAAATTTCCTTTACCCCAGCCGATAATCAGCGCCTTGCCAATTTGTGCGGCGCGCTGGACGAAAATCTGAAGCAGGTTGAAACTGCTTTGGATGTGACGATTTCCCGCCGCGGAGAGCATTTCAGTTTATCCGGCAAAGCAGGTCAAACCGAACTGGCCGCGCAGGTATTGCGCGGTTTTTACGACCAATCTCAACATCACCTCAGTCTTGAGCAAATTCAGCTTGGCTTGATCGAAGCTTTGAATCCGCATCGTTCGGCGGATCGCGATAATCAGGGCAGCGAGCCGATTATCAAACAACCGGCAGCCCCCGCGCTACTGACGCGCCGCAGTAATTTATACGGTCGCACACCGCGCCAGATTCAATATTTGCAACAAATTCAAGAACACGATATTACCTTCGCCATCGGCCCGGCCGGTACCGGACAAACCTATCTGGCGGTGGCCAGCGCGGTCGACGCATTGGAG
>SXJH01000255.1 GCA_005779435.1 Nitrosomonas sp.
CAGCACGCTGGTGGTCAATCCATTCGCCGCCATGGAGCAAGCCAGCGGCATTTCGCAGCGGCAGCTCAATCTCGACGCACCCGCGTTATTAATCGCCTGCGGACTGGCATTGCGCAGTTTCGATCCATCATGATTAGAATCAACTTACTTCCGCATCGTGAATTAAAGCGCAAAGCACGCCAGCGGCAGATTGCCGTTTTGGCCGGTTTGGTCGGGTCGATGGGGGTTGCCGTTATTTTGGGAATTCATTCGATGATCGACGGCGATATTGAATATCAAAATGGACGCAATCAATATTTGAACGATCGGATTGCGCTTCTGGATAAAGAAATCGCGGAGATTCGGGAAATAAAAACGCAAACGCAGGAATTGCTGGCGCGCAAGCAAGTGGTGGAGACGCTGCAAAATAGCCGTTCCGAAGCGGTTCATTTGCTGGATCAATTGGTGAGATTGCTGCCCGACGGCGTATATCTGCAAAGCATCAAACAGGAAGGGCAAGATGTTACTTTGGTTGGGTATGCGCAAACCAATGCCCGTGTTTCCGCGTTGATGCGCAATATCGAATCCTCGCCTTGGCTGCAACTGCCGCTGTTGATCGAAATTAAAGCGGTAACGGTCAATAACGCGCGTCAGAACGAGTTTCACATGAAAATAAAACTTCGCCGCGAAACGGTCGATGGCTAACGAATATACCGGGAATGGCATTCTAAAAAATGAAAAATATCGCGATGAACGATCTGCTGATTGAATTGAAGCATTTGGATGTCAATCAAGCTGGCAATTGGCCGATGCCGGTGAAAGTTGCCGCATTGGCGATTTTATTTGTTGCAATCGTTGTCGGCGGTTATTTTCTGATCTGGCAGGACCAATTGGAGACGCTGGATAAAGCGCAAGCCGAAGAGGAAACGTTAAAAAACACCTATATCGCCAAGAAAAGAAGCGCGGTTAATTTGCCGATCATGCGCGAGCAACTGAAAGAGATTGAGAAAAGCCTGACTTTGTTGCTGAGGCAATTGCCCGATAAATCGGAAATGGAAGCGCTGTTGATCGATATCAATCAGGCGGGGCTGGGACGGGGGCTGCAGTTCGAGTTATTTAAACCGGCGGCGCAGGAAACAATTCATGCTTTTTATGCCGAACTGCCGGTTTCGATCCGTGTAACGGGCGGATACCACGATATCGGAGCATTCGCCAGCGATGTAGCCCAATTGTCGCGCATCGTGACCTTGAACGACATTAACCTCAAGCCGAGCAGCGATGGCCGATTGGTGGTGGATGTTGTTGCAAAAACGTTTCGTTATTTGGACGAAAATGAACTGGCGAAGCAATCTGCCGGCAAATAATCATGATAAAAAGAATATTCCTGTTAATATTATTTGGTGCTTTGCCGGTTATGTTAACCGCTTGTGCCCGGGGCGACTATAGCGATTTGGATACTTTTATCCGGGAATCGGGAGCAGGACTGGAGGGAAAGGTCGATGCGCCGCCGCAGGTTAAGCATTATGAATCGTTTGTTTATGATGCGTTCGATCTTTCCAGTCCGTTTGCGCCGAGGAAAAACGACGAAGTTAGGAATGTTTCGGATGGCATTCAGCCGGATTTGACCAGGCGCAAGGAAGTATTGGAATCCTACCCGCTGGAGAGTCTCGCGATGGTTGGTTCGCTGCAGCAAAACGACATGATCTACGCCTTGATAAAATCGCCGGAGGGCACATTGCATCGAGTAAAAACGGGTAATTATCTGGGGCAGAATTATGGCAAAATCAGCCATATTTCCGAATCGGAAGTAAAATTACAGGAAATCGTGCAAGACGGTGTCAACGAATGGGTCGAAAGAACCAGTGCGCTTATGCTTAAAAATTAGGAAAGGGACGATGTACCGGCCAATACTGAGAAGCGGTGGGCTCAACATTATCTTAGCGGTGCTGCTGATTTGTTTTATGTCATTGGCGGCCGCAGAGCAATCGCTTTTGCCTGAAAAAGCTCAAAATAGCGTTCGCGCCATTGAGATTTCCACGTTCTTGAACGGCGAAGTCATTGCCAAGCTTACGTTTGATCATCCATTGCCCGCTTTGCCGAAGGGTGTTGCGCTCAGTAATCCGCATCGTATTTATTTTGATTTGTACGGTGTTGCAAACGGCATTGGCAAGCAGGTGCAAGAAGCAGCCGCAGAAGGGGATTTACGCAGCATCAACATCGTGCAAGTCGAAAACCGGACGCGCGTGGTGATGAATTTGTCCAAGCTGATGCGCTACGAATTGCATCCGCAGGACAATATCTTGTTGATCAAATTGATCAGCGTGGGCGGAAATCAGGCAAGTAACGCGGTAGTCCGTTTTGCCGAAGAGACATCGACGAAGAAAATGAACAGCCTGCAAGATATTGATTTCCGTCGTGGCGCCAATGGCGAAGGGCGGGTGGAAGTCGATATGACAAAAGAAGGTGTCAGCGTCGATGTGCAGCAGCAGGGCGATCATATTATCGTCGAGTTTGTCGATACCCTGTTGCCCGGCAGTTTGAGAAAGCGGCTGGACGTGATGGATTTTGCAACGCCCGTGCAAACCGTCGAAACTTCCAAGAAAGGCGACAACGTTCGCATGCTGGTAAAAGCAGGCGGCCGTTGGGAGCATTCCGCGCGGCAGACAGGCGCTCGTTTTGTTTTGGAAGTACGCGCTTTATCCGAAGACGAAGAGGAAATCGCCAAA
>SXJH01000039.1 GCA_005779435.1 Nitrosomonas sp.
CGGTTCATAGAAAACGTAGCAGACTTTGCGGATGTTTCCATTTCAAGTTGCGATAGAAACGGCAAATCGGATACAGAATAATCAATACCAATAGCGTAATCCAATAGGTCTGTTCCAAGCTGCCGCGTTCGAGTAACGGGCGTAACGCCGCAAGAACGCAGAAATGCGCCAAATAGAAAAACAGTGCGGTTTGGCCGAAAATGAGAATCGGCCCATTCGGATGGATTTTGTGCCTGATCGATTCCAGGCGGATCAGAAGCGATAAAACGATCGCCATCAAACCCAGTTCCAGCAAGGTATAAGCCAGGCTGGGCGGATATTTGCTGACATGCAGCCATTGCACCAAGGTGTTGCCTTCCAGATGCATGAACATATTGCCGTAGCCATCCAAGCCGCGAATTACCACAAACAATGTTAGCGCAAACCAACCGACGGTCATCAACAGACGATCCGGCATTCTTGAGTCCGTCGGATGGAAAATAAGCCATTGCCCGAATACCCAGCCCAGCATCATGATACCAAGCCACGGCAATGCCGGGTATAACACAGTGTAGTTTTCGCTGAATACCGGTGCGACAGTAAACGCTAACCACAGCGGGACTTCGCCATGAGGCTGCCAAAATGCCATGAGCAGTAATTCGCCGCCTGCAATGATCAGAAGCGACAGGAATAAAATCGCCCGGACGCCGAGGCGCTGTAAATGCACCATGAACATCATGCTAATGCCAATGGCATACAGCACTTGCAAAATGGGCTTGCCGGAAGCCAAGGAGAATACGGTCAGATCGAGCAGGGCGATGAATGCGCCGCGCAATAGCAATTCGCGATCGATGGCGGCGGCATTCATGCCTTGCTGTTGCCGCTGGAAATTGCTGATCGCAATCGATGTTCCTGCCAGGAATATAAAAGTGGGCGCGCAAATATGCGTAACCCAGCGGGTGAGAAATTGATCGGAAGCGAACAGCGTACCGGGTTCGTAAAGCAATATCGAGTCGGCAAAAATGCGGTGTTCGTTGAAAAACCAGGAAGTATGATCGAGTGCCATCAGCACCATGACAATCCCTCGCAACCAGTCGATAGCGGCGATACGTTGTGCGGTTTTGTCGAATGCCATCATGACAGGGAATTGCTAGAGATTACAGCAGAACCAGATTGTTGCGATGGATCAGTTCCGGTTCGTCGACATAGCCTAAAATCGCTTCGATTTCGGTGCTGGCGCGCCGAAGAATTTTTTGTGTCTCAATTGCGCTATAGTTGATCAGCCCGCGAGCGATTTCTCTGCCTTCCTCATCCAAGCAGGATACCGTTTCGCCGCGCTCAAATTCGCCATCGACACCGACGACGCCAATCGGCAATAGGCTTTTCCCGTCGGCGGTCAATGCCTTCACGGCGCCGCGATCCAATGTAACGTAGCCTTTCACTTGCAAATAATCGGCAAGCCATTGTTTGCGAGCGGCCAATACCGGAACTTTGGCCAGAAAACGGGTACCGATGGATTCGTCGTTGCTTAAACGAACCAGTATGTTTTCTTCATGCCCGGATGCCACGATGGTATCCGCGCCGCTGCGCGCCGCACGTTTTGCGGCGATGACCTTGGTTTGCATGCCGCCGCGACTGATGGCGCTGCCAACGCCTCCCGCCATTTTTTCCAATGCGGGATCGCCTGCATGGACTTCGGGCAATAATTTTGCCGCCGGATCCTTGCGCGGATCGCTGGTATACAAACCGGCTTGATCGGTCAGGATCACCAGTGCATCGGCTTCAATCAGATTGGTGACCAGCGCCGCCAGCGTGTCGTTGTCGCCAAAGCGGATTTCGTCGGTCGCAACGGTGTCGTTTTCGTTGATGATGGGAATGATGTTAAGCTTCAGCAGTGCGGTAAGTGTCGAGCGCGCATTGAGGTAGCGTTTGCGGTTGGACAAATCTTCATGCGTCAGCAGCACTTGCGCGGTTTGCAGGCCGTATTGGGAAAAACCGGACGCGTATGCTTGCGCCAAGCCCATTTGACCGACCGCAGCCGCCGCTTGCAATTCGTACAGCGCGGTAGGGCGGGTATCCCAGCCCAAGCGTTGCATGCCTTCGGCGATTGCACCCGATGAAACTAAAACGATTTCCTTGTCCATTTGTTTGAGCGCGGCAATTTGCGCCGCCCAATGGGCCAGAGCAGCGTGATCGAGTCCCTGGCCTTGGTTGGTGACCAGGCTGCTGCCTACTTTGATGACGATACGGCGTGCTTGGCTTAGCATGGATTCAACAATTCGTTTTCTTGAGCGGTATCATCTTGTTCCAGCGGCGGCATGGTTTTTTCCAGATACTCCATGATGGCATAGGTCAATTGTTTGCAACCTTCTCCGGTCAACGCGGAAATAATGAAATATTCGCCTTTCCAGCCAAGATTGCCGATAAATTGCCGGCAAATTTCTTCGCGCTTTTCCGCAGGCATCATGTCGGTTTTGTTTAAAACCATCCAACGCGGTTTTTGATATAACGTTTCGTCGTATTTCTGCAATTCCTGAGCGAGTGCTTGCGCTTCGTGAACAAGATCGATTTCTTCGTTCGGCGGCATCATGTCGACGACATGCAGTATCAGCCGGGTGCGGGCCAAATGCTTTAGAAAGCGATGCCCAAGGCCGACGCCTTCGGCTGCGCCTTCGATGAGCCCCGGTATATCCGCCATGACGAAACTGCGATTATGATCGACGCGCACCACGCCTAAATTGGGGTGCAGCGTGGTAAACGGGTAATCGGCCACTTTCGGGCGTGCAGCGGAGACCGCGCGGATCAATGTGGATTTTCCGGCATTGGGCATGCCAAGCAATCCGACGTCGGCGAGCACTTTCAATTCCAGTTTTAATTCGAATTCCTGTCCCGGTTCGCCATGGGTAAATTGGCGCGGCGCGCGATTGGTGCTGGATTTAAAGTGTAGATTACCGATGCCGCCGTTACCACCTTTGGCGAGCAGCACTTTTTGTTGATCGCGAACCAGGTCCGCGACTGTTTCCCCGGTGTGGATGTCCTTAATCAGCGTACCGACCGGCATGCGTAACAAAATATCGTCGGCGCTTTTGCCGTAGCGATCCGAGCCCTGGCCATTTTGGCCATTCCTGGCGCGATGGATGCGTGCGAAGCGGTAATCGATCAGCGTATTGATGTTGCGGTCCGCAACCGCAAAAATACTGCCGCCGCGACCGCCGTCGCCGCCGTCGGGACCGCCGCGCGGAATGTATTTTTCGCGCCGGAAGCTCGCAACGCCATCGCCGCCTTTACCGGCATGGATTTGAATAGTCGCTTCATCGATAAACTTCATAAGGCCTTGGCAATCGCTCTGCTGGTGGATAATGTTCGATCTGAAAACAAAAAAGCCCGATCGTTACAGACAGGGCTTTTTGATAAAAAACGCTACAGTAGTTTTATGCAGGTATCACGCTGACAACTTTGCGTTTGAGTTCGCCCTTGATGCCGAAACTGACTTTTCCTGTCACTTTGGCGAATAATGTGTGATCCTTTCCCATGCCAACGTTCTCGCCGGGATGAACCTGCGTGCCGCGTTGTCTGATGATGATCGATCCGGCCGAGATCAATTCGCCGCCATAGCTTTTAACACCGAGCCGTTTGGAATGTGAGTCGCGACCGTTTCTGGAACTGCCGCCTGCTTTTTTATGTGCCATTGATTACTCCTTAAGCTGAAATGCCGGTGATTTGGATTTCAGTATAATTTTGCCGATGACCTTGGTGCTTTTGATAATGCTTACGGCGACGCATTTTGAAAATGCGAATCTTGTCGTGACGGCCTTGGCCAAGCACTGTGGCATTGACTTTCGCACCCGCGACGAGCGGCGTGCCTACCGAAACTTTGTCGCCATCGGCAACCATCAATACTTGATCGATAACCAGTTCGCTTCCGCTTTCTACTGGCAATTGTTCAATCTTCAGTTTTTCACCGACCTGAATCCGATATTGTTTACCGCCGGTTTTTATGACCGCATACATATGTTTACTCCGTGCTCCCTTTTACAGAACCCCGCATTATACATAAGCAACGCAAGATTGTGGTGTAAAATTTAACGCTATTGATTATTTATGCTTGACACTAGGGCGTTGACATTTCTAACATAGCGTTTTCTTGAAGGTCATATTGTGTCA
>SXJH01000256.1 GCA_005779435.1 Nitrosomonas sp.
AGTCGCCGTAGAGGATTCGCCTGCAACCGCTGCCGCCGCCTCTTCATGATCCACTCCTGGCTGAGGAGTAATACGAAACAGCGCAATAACGTCCGTATCTTTGGGTTTGTAACTGGGTTCCCAATAGCCCATTTTTTTATACGGGATAACGCCTGATTTGTAACGCTCTTTACCTTCTTTCATAGTTTCAGAAGCCATAATTTTCTCCAAGTAATTTAAAAAACCCACGCAACATACTTCTATGTTAGGAGGCATATATCAGCGGGTCGAATCTAGTGTAAAATTTTATAACCATAAATAACAATCAAATGTTTCGATAGGTATAATAGATTTATATCTATAGATAAAAAGGAGAAATTCATGCGCCATAGCACCTTGCGGCAGCTTGAGGTTTTTGAAGCAATTGCTCGTTTGAAAAGCTTCACCCGTGCGGCTGAAGAATTATTTCTAACTCAACCAACGGTATCCATGCAAATCAAGAAACTCACTGATGAGATCGGCTTGCCGCTGTTTGAGCAAGTCGGCAAAAAAATCTATTTAACCGATGCCGGGCAAGAGCTTTATCGAACATGTCTTGGCATTTTTGAACACTTTTCACATTTTGAAATGGTCGCATCAAACATGAAAGGCCTGAAATCAGGAAAATTGAAGCTTGCGGTGGTTACAACCGCTAAATATTTCACGCCACGCTTATTAGGAATGTTTTGCCAGCAATATCCCGGGATTGATATCTCATTACAAGTAACTAATCGTGAGCGCGTATTAGAGCGTATGGCGGACAATCGGGATGATCTCTATATCCTGGGGCAGGTACCGAAGGAAGTTGATGCGGTAGCACAAGCTTTCTTGGAAAATCCTCTGGTCGTACTTGCATCGGTTAATCATCCGCTTGCCCAAAAGAAAAAAATTACGCCAAAGCGTATAACCGAAGAGCCATTCATATCACGTGAGCCCGGTTCTGGCACACGCATGGCAACTGAACGTTTTTTTTCTGATAAGGGATTGAGGTTAAAAATAAGAATGGAATTGGGCAGCAATGAGGCGATCAAACAAGCCATCATTGGCGGATTGGGTATATCAGTTTTATCACGCCACACTTTGGCGTTGGATGCGCCTACGGGACAACTGGTTGTATTGGACGTGCAAGGCTTCCCTATTGATCGCCATTGGTATTACGCCTACCCATCGGGAAAACAACTATCTATTGTGGCGCAAACATTTCTTGAGTACTTACAGCAAGCACCACAATTGCTGGTTGATATTTCTTGTCACTATGCAAATATCGGTCATTGCCCATTGCTACCCGATGGCAATAAAGAATCCTTTTGTAATCGACTCTGATGCGTATAAAGAAATGGCGATTTTCTCTCCCGCTCAAGCTAATCATTGATCCAAACATAAAATCGAAGCACCCGCCAAAATCCCACGTCTTTCCTTCCGATATGACCGAGCGCAGTAGAAACCGCCGGATTGACTCGGATTTGAGGTTGCCCCCACCACAATCCAGCCTCCCAATTCCAAATTACTTTCCTTGATGAAATTACGGAGTTTGTTGGCATGACCGTTTGTCGAATAGGCAGAGCCCAATGTCATGCAACAAAAAACAACTATTCAGCGTTTCCCTAATGGTTTCCTTTAGTTAAAAACCAGAGTTTCCCCAATATACGTTCGGCGATATCTTCATTAAGATGGCCACACTAGAATTGTTTATGGAGGAAGTCGAAATGAAAACACGGAAATTAACAACGATTGTTTCTTTGCTGGCGTTTGGTTTTTTCGCAACGTCAGTATTGGCCGAAGCGCCTGCAGCGCCGAGCAATATCGATCCGAATAATCATCGAGCGTTGGCGGCGTATTATGAAGGATTGGCTAAAGAAGCGGCCGAGAAGTTGGAGCATTATCAGCATGAACTGCAAGATTATGAAGATCATCCTTATGTCTATGGCAGACAGGGGCAGGATCTCAACTCGCACCTTCATGCCAATATCCGCGAGTACAGCAAAGAATTGACCGAAGATCTGGAACAAGCGGAATTGCACAAAAAAATGTCGTCGACGCAAGAAGGCGGCCAATTGAATAAAGTAAAAGCGCAAGTCAATGTAGACGGTTCAGTAGTACGGTAGCCCTGTAGTTTTGCTGATAACCTCGTAATTTCAGTTGAAAATCATTGCTACTCTTTAAAGCCTCCGGCTCCGGCCGGAGGCTTTTTCTTTTTCAAAAAAATCAGAAAGGCAACAAAAAATCGAGCGAGAACAGAATTTGGTCTTTATGCCCCGCAAAAGGACGGTAAGCGGCAGCGCGGTAAGCATCGACTCTGTCGTAGCGGATATTGGGCCGGATGCTCAATTTCTGTAAGAATTTCGATTGGATTCCTAGCGACTTGGCCGCTTTCCAATTCAACCCCACAGTTACGTCGTAATAATCGGCCGGGGTGACGGTCACCCTGCTCAGATTGCCCGCGTAACTGACCGCCGTTCCATGGACAATGTTGGTTGCTGCGGCAATCCGGAACGGCGACGGATTGCGGAAACCGTCCTGGTCGCGATACCATTCGGCGCGCGCGCCGATGGTGACGTTATCGGTTATATCGTAGTATAAATGGGCGATTGCGCTCATCCACTCGGCGTCCTGAACCGCGTTGGCGTACTTCAGATTGTTCAATAGCACACCGCTGGCTTCGCCATACACATGATGCAAAACCAGCAAAGTTTTCGGCGTGATTTTGTGCTGTACAACAACGTTGTAGAAGGCCCAAATCTCGTCGCTTCTGGCCGAAACCTGTCCGTAAGTTCCCGAAAAATGAAAAGTGGTCGCCTTGTTGTCGCTGCTCCAGGTAAAACCGGCGAGTCCGGCCCAATTGCCCAACTGCTTGTCCCAGCCGCCATCCCAGCCGCCATTGGCGCTGGCCGTGATCGGCCCTCCCAGAATCTGCCAGTTTTTGTTGACGGTGTAATTGGCGAGCATACCGGTATGTGTGAAAGGTTCGCCGACATTCAACGTGTAAGCGCGCGTGTAGAAAAAGTTGTCCGGCGCGGGAACAGTCTCGAAACCTGTCGGGGTATAGAAGTGGCCTACCTTGACATTCAATCCGTTGCCGATCGGCACATGGGCCTCCAGATAAGCTTGCGGCAGTGCGATGCCGTAAGTTCGCGAGGAATTGCAGCATAAATCCAAATCCCAGTTACTTCGCTTGAGCGGCTCGCCGGTATTCACATCAAACGTCGGCACCCCGAAAGCTTGCGTGAAAATGGCATCGGTGCCGAACATAAAATCGAAACGCCCGCCAAAATCCCATGTCTTGCCTTCCGATATGACCGAGCGGCGCAAAAACAAATTAAATTGATTCAGTTGAAAACGATTCGCCTGGTCGGCAAAAATAACCGGGCCGTTGAAACCGCCGGATTGACTCGGATTTAAGGTCGCCCCCCCATTAATCCAGCCTCCCAATTCCAAATTACTTTCCTTGATGAAATTACGGAGTTTGTTGGCATGACTGTTTGTCGGATAGGCGGAGCAAAGTAGCATGCCGCCTGTTATGGCGGCCAATAATCGTAATGTGCGCTTCATTTCTTGAAAGAGAATGCCGATTTCACATGCAAAAAATTCCATTTTCAGCCCCTATCGGGATAGGATGAAAAATGGAATTTCTTAGAAAGAGCGCGATTAGCTACAAAAACAATTTTGTTTAATCGCGTAACGTTTTAAGGAAACACTGAATATTCGTCACACCGGCGAAAGCCGGTGTCCAGTTCGTTGATTTTTCTGGATTCCGGCCTTCGCCGGAATGACGAATTTAGAATTAATCAGCGTTTCCTTAATTGAAGTTCGACAACCGAATTAATTCAACTTGTCGCTACTCGAATTCAGCTTAACTTTAATTTTCCGAGTATCGGTCGGATCCAATGTTTCCGTTGGCTTGGCATATTCTCGGCTCAATAATTCCGCCGCGATCTTGCGATGGAAATCGGCCTTCTTCAGCGCTTCTCCGGCCGCTTCTTCATAGTAGCGGAGGTTCGCTTCCGTGTGCGATTTGAAATCCTGCCCGCCTCTGCCATAGTAATAGCTATGCTCGTCGTAATCGCTGAGCAATTCCTTCTTCTGCGCTACCTTGGCATCCATTTCTTTGGCCAGATTATCGTAGTAGCTGGCTAGGCTATTGTGTTCGCGATAAGTTTTTGCGCTTTGCGCCGCATTTTGGCCGGCAACGTCCTGCGAATTTACCGGCCCCAGTTGCGCGCAAGCAACCAACGCAAAGAACAGCGGCAGAACGATTAGATATAGGGGCAATTTTCGGTACATGATCAGAATAACTCCAAGTGATTTTTTTCAGTGGAGGCATCATATCGAAGTCATCGATACATTGACTATTGGGGAAACCATGGTTTTGTTCTAAGAGAAACCATTAACCATCATTATCTGACGGAGAAAGGGTTTTTAATGATTCTCGGAAACCCAGCGGGTCGCGTAGCGGATTAGATCGGCGCCGTCTTTCAAATTCAATTTGATGCGGATATTGAAGCGATGCGTTTCGATCGTTTTGATGCTGCGGCACAGTAGATTGGCTATTTCCTGACTGCTATGGCCCTGCCCGATCAAATGCAGAATCTCAAACTCGCTCGGCGTTAACGTATTGATCGATTGCTCGGGTTCGCTGCCGCCCGTTGCGATTCTCTTGAGCAATTTTTCCTGCATTTGTTTGCTCAAATAAATATTGCCCTTTAATACTTCGCGGATAGCGGCAACCAGCACTTCGCCGGGCTCCTGCTTCATGATGTACCCTTGCGCACCGGCACGCAGCGCGCGTTCCGCATAAACCGATTCATCGTGCATCGATACGAACAAGACTCGCAGCGCTGGATTGACGGCATGCATGCTTTTGATGACCTCGAGCCCCGATACGGTTTTCAGCGTAACGTCCAGCAACACAAGATCGACGGGGGTTTTCTGTTTCAAAATTGCCAGCGCTTCCGTGCCGTCGCCCGCTTCGGCGATCACTTCCAGGTCGGGTTCCAAATTGATCAGTGTCGCCATGCCGTGACGCAGCATCGCATGATCGTCGACCAACATGATTTTTGCTTTTTCCGTGGCCATATCAGCCGATTCTTTTTTCAAGGCGAACCTCCGTTCCACCCTCGCTGCGGGCGAGAATATCAAGTTGAGCGTCCAATTGTTTTGCGCGGTATTGCATAATTTTCAGCCCCATCCCCGAGGTTGATTGACGATCGGCATCCGTGTAGGAGAAACCTTGACCGTCATCGCAAATGGATAAGCGCAACACATTATCATGCGTCGACAGCATCATGACAATGTGCCTGGCATGGCCATGCCGTATCGCATTATTGATCGCTTCTTGCGCGATTCGATAAAGATTCAACGCCACGTTGTTATCTTTGACGATAATGTCATGATTGGATAAAAAATCGCAACCGATATGATAGGCCGCCGCGACTCTATCGGCTAACGTCTTGAGCGCGGACGCCAACCCATTGGCTTCCAATTCGAAAGGCAACAAGCCGCGCGCCAGTTGCTTGATTTGGATGACTGCGGTTTGTGCTTGCGAAGCAATCGATGCGGCGACTTTCGTTATATTTTCGTCGTTTCCCGCCGTGGCCATTTTCTTTTCCAATGCCTGAGCTTGGTAACCGATCGCCGCAATCTGCTGCCCGACGTTATCGTGCAGTTCTTGGCCGATGGTATGCGCCTGATCCTCGGCTATCGATATCACCGCTTGCTCCAGATGTTTGCGTTCGAGCCAGCTCTCAAGATCGCCGGCAATCGCATTGACGAGCTTTTGCTCTTCCTGCAGCAAAAGCGGTTTGTCGACAGGATAAAATACGCGCAAGTTACCGCAGATATTTCCATTGACACTGATGGGCGACCAGCAAGTACAAGCGAGATTACGCTCCGCTCGTCTTTCATTGCGCGATTGTCCGGATATTTTTTCCTTTGTCAGCACATGCGGCGCAAGCGAGAGATTGGATCTGCCGGAGATATACCGCCAGCCGTCCAATTCAATGACCGCCGTAGCAAGCTGCGGGTACTGCAAAGCCGGAATCAAGTGAATGAAAATGTTCTGGCAAACCGTCTCTATCGATAGTTCCATGCCGATGCTGCGGCGAATTTCGTAGAGACAGGTGATTTCTTTCAAGCGTTCGCGCAATTCGGTTTCCTTACGGCTTAACTCAATGGAAAATTGCTCGGCGGTCTCTTTCGCGTGCTGCGCTTCTCTTTCCGAATGGATCAGCTTGCGCACGAACCAATTGAGCAGCAGGATTTCGGCAAAAATCAATCCGGCCAGGTACAGAATGACAAAGCTAAGCTCCTGATTGATCGGCGCGAATAACTCATCCTCATCCAGCTTCAACGTCATGCCGAGACCGATTGCCCGCAATGGCGCATATGCTTCGATCACGGGTATTTGGCGATAATCCTTAACCGCGATTACGCCATGACGACCATCCAGCGCATCGCTGATCGGCAACGTGCCTGTACCGGTTTCGCGCATAAGGCGCTTAAATTTGATGCCGTCGATTTGGCTGACGAGACAGGCCATTTCTTTCGTTTGCTGTACAGGAGGCGAGCATAGAATGAATTCGCCGGTATTGCCGATGGAGCGAATCTCGCTGAATCGGCGCGTCAGCTTAGGAAGCTTGATTTCGGTGACGATGCTGCCGATCATTTGCTTATCGCCGTCGAGCACGTCCGTGCTGGTGCGCAAAACAAATTGTTTGTCCCAAATCAGAAAAGTATGCGTGTACTTATTCAGCGACAATGCTTGATGCCGATTTTCCGAGAATTGGCCCGATTGCGCCAGCGCATTGCCGCGCCGGTCGTAAACAATCGCGGCGGAAAAACCGGCTTCGGGCAATGAATCGACGTTACGCATCAAATCGTCCATGGCCTTTCGATTGCCGGGTTCTGCGTTAAGCTCTTGAATCGACTTGATCAAAAAAGGACGAAGCGCCAGTGCTCGCGTATCGGCGACGCCCTTCTCGACTTGGCTTTCAATCAGCAGCGCCTTGCCTTGCAACGCAACGCCGATGCCTCTGCCCAACACCGATTCTATTTGTTGCCGCATGGCATTGTAGACGGCCAAGCCCGTTGTCAGGGTCAGTCCCAGCAGCAGAATGCCGCCAATGATACTGATCTTGCGATCGTCGCGTGTGAGAAGCACACCGCCCTCCTTGATTGAATGATGATCGGCAAACGAAACGCTGCTCCGCGCAACGGCAAAGCGGTTCAGAACCGTTCGCTTTCTTCCAGATAGCGCCAGTGTCCTTCGGGTAAATCGCCCAGCTTTACTTTACCGATGCGCACCCGTTTCAAACCGGTCACTTTCAGATTGACCAGTTCGCACATCCTCCGGATCTGACGTTTCTTACCCTCGCGCAGAATAAAACGCAATTGATCCTGATTTTGCCAGCTTACTTGCGCCGGTTTCAACGCCTGACCATCCAAACTCAAACCATGATTGAGCAATGCCAATTTCTCGCGCGGCAGCGTTCCTTCGACCCGCACCAGGTATTCCTTCTCAATTGCGGAATTTTCGCCGATCAATTGCTTGGCGATGCGTCCATCCTGAGTCAATACCAACAGGCCTTGCGAATCGATATCGAGCCGTCCTGCCGGTGCCAGTTTTTTCAAATGCGACGGATGAAAGCGCTTAGCCGCGACATCGCGGACAAACTGGTTTTCCGGTTTGATCAGTACAATCGCCGGGCGATAGCCGGGTTCCGGCTGGCCGGACACATAACCCACCGGCTTGTTCAGCAATATGGTCGCCAACTGCGTTTGCTGCACTTGCGCGGCGCGATTCAATTTGATTTGCTGCGAAGGGTAAATTTTGCTGCCGAGTTCGGTAATCTGCTCGCCGTCGACAAACACCCAACCCAGTTCAATATAACGATCCGCCTCGCGGCGCGAGCATAGCCCTTGTTCGGACATTAATTTGGATAGACGTATTTTTTCCATAGGCTTTATCATAGTGGAAGTTCTAAGGAAACGCTGATTAATTCGGCGAGCGGGATGAAACACGAGGCGCCCGGAACGCAGCAACCGAGACATATCAACGAGATAGGCGAGGGAGCGAGTACCGCGCAACAAAGTAATTCGCCCGTACAACCAATTAATCAGCATTTCCCTAACATGAAGGGGCAAATAAAATTTCCAACCCGGATTCAATCTTATTCACCTTGGCGCAGCAAGCCGGACAATGCCTTGCCCAACGCGGCATGATGCTGGTTACCGCAGAATCTTGCACCGGCGGCTGGATCGGCGAAGCGATCACTGCCGTACCCGGCAGTTCGGCTTGGTTCGAGCGCGGTTTTGTCACGTACAGCAACGCATCCAAACGTGAAATGCTCGGCGTACGGCAAGCGATTCTAGACCAATACGGTGCGGTTTCTCCACAAACGGCGCGAGAAATGGTCATTGGCGCACTGACCGGAAGCCATGCGCAGGTCGGCGTATCGGTGACCGGTATCGCCGGGCCCGATGGCGGTACCGCAACCAAACCGGTCGGCATGGTATGTTTTGCGTGGGCGACCAAAGACGGCCTAATCCGGCAAGACACCCGTTTCTTCGACGGAACCCGGGAAGCCATCCGGCATGCAGCCGTTATTGCCGCATTGCAGGGCATACCGCAGTTGTTGGATCGCACGTAGATCAATAAACACGGTTTATATCGATCCCCCCATTTTCCATCGTTGCATTCAATAAGCTTCTTCCGTACAATAAACGCAACTTTGTTGCATTTTCCATTTTTATGACCATCGATTTTCGAAACGCCGCCGAAGAGCTGATCCAGCACAACGGCGGGCGAGCAACCGCAGGACGGATCGGCATACTGGCCATTTTGCTGGCGGAACAGCATGCGATCACGCATCGCGAAATCGAGCATCGCTTGCCCGAATCTTTGCCGCTCGATCGCGTGACGCTTTATCGCGCATTGGAATGGTTGGTGGAAAAAAATCTGATTCACAAAGTAACCAGCGACGACCGGGTGTGGCGCTATCACGCCAACCGCGAGGTGCACGCACACCGTCATGCGCATTTCAAATGCACTCGTTGCGCACAAGTCATTTGCCTGGATGATTTGCCGGAAAAAAGAAACTGGCATTTGCCCGCCGGTTACCGCTTCCAGGAGATCGAATTGACCGTTAAAGGCCTGTGTGCCGATTGCTGCTAAATCTATGCTGATGCGCAAAAGCTTATTCCTGATCCTGACGCTCGCACTCATCATGGTGCCGGTGTTCTTGATGGCGCACGCATTCACGCATTTTGCACAAGTCGATGTGCAGGATGCGGCGGACAGCGGCGAGGAAGCCATCGATCTCGATGAAATTTGCCTGGATTGCCTCGCGCTTGCGGGATTCAATTTTCTTTTTATCGCAGCGGCATTGTTATTCGGCAATTCTGTCGCTCGCCGCCGCTGCCTGCCATTGTGGCCGCCCGCGCGCCTTATCGATTTTAACCGCTCACCGTACCGCTCGCGCGCGCCTCCGTATCCCGCCGTCTGATTTGTTGCACCAATCATCCTGATCGGATCAATCGCCGATAACGACGACCGGCTCCTTGCTTGACGTTGCGGATCGATCGGATTCAGAAATGCAACTGAGTTGCGCATATACCATCATTGGAAATACGGTATGGATTTTTCCGATTACCATCTAAAAGAAAACAAGCTGCGACAATACGCGCGGCTCAGACCCGCTATTGCAGCGCTGGCTTGCTGTTTATCGCCGTCGCATCTTTACGCGCAAAACACCGGCAATAACGTTGAATTGCTTCCGAGCGTCGTGGTTACGCGGTCGAGCGCGACGGGCGCCGAAGCTTCGGGCGTCAAGCCGACAATTGTGCTGCAAGGCGACCGGTTGCGCCAAAAACGCGAATCCAATTTGGGCGATACGCTCTCGCACGAGCTGGGCGTAACCTCCACCAATTTCGGCCCCGGTGCGGGCCGTCCGATCATTCGCGGTCAGGACGGCGAACGTGTCCGCGTGATGGAAAACGGCGTCGGCACCGGCGATATTTCGGTAATCAGCCCGGATCATGCGGTAGCGACCGAAACCCTCAATGCGTCGCGCATTGAAATATTGCGCGGGCCATCGACGTTGTTGTACGGCAGCGGCATCTCCGGCGGCGTGGTTAACGTCGTCAACGACCGCATCCCAGATCGCCTGTACGCAACGCCGCAAGCCAATTTCGAAGGGCGCTTCAACTCCGCGCTGGAAGAACGCAACGGCGCGCTGAATGCATCGGGCAGCATGGGCAGAATGTCGTGGAACATCGAGGGCATGAAACGCAAAACCAACGATATTCACATTCCGGGCCGCGCCAATCCGAACGATCCGGACAGCGCAATCGGCTTCGTCAGAAACAGCGCCATTGATTCCAGCAACCTGTCGGCGGGTAGTTCTTATGTCGGCGAGCGCGGATTCCTCGGCATGTCGGTATCGCGCCTGGATAACTTTTACGGCATTCCCGGCCCGGAAGGCGCGAAAATCGATATGGGGCAAACACGTTACGGCCTGGCGGGCGACTTGGACAATCCGCTGAAAGGATTCCAACAACTGCGCGTGCGTTTCAATTACAACGATTACCGGCACAAAGAACTCGAAAGCGGCGGCGATATCGGCAGCCGCTTTAAAAACAACGAAGCCGAAGGTCGCGCCGAATTGACGCACGCGCCGATTGC
>SXJH01000257.1 GCA_005779435.1 Nitrosomonas sp.
GAGCAGAAGCCGTGGATCGCGAACGGGTCGCCGATTTTGTTGATCGCGTTGGCGAGCAATACTGTTGCCTGGCGCGTCAGATCGAGCACCGAGTAGTCGTGTCCGGCGACTTTTTCGTTGGTCGATTCGGATAGATCAAGCAGCACCAGTACCGAGATGTCGCGCACTTTGCGCACCGAGCGCATCATGATGCGCGGATCGGGCTGCATGCCCATGCGAATGTCGATCATCGAGCGGATGGCGGCGTTGATGTCGATTTCGTCGCCGTCTTCGAGCTTGCGGATGCGGCGCGTGCCTTGCGGTTGCATTGCATCCAACAGGAATTTCATACGCGCGATTTCGCGTTTGTACTGGCTGGCGATGTCGTCGATGCATTGCATGTCGCCCAATTTGGCGCGTTTTTCCTGTACTGTGGCCCAATCCG
Organism: Nitrosomonas sp.; assembly: GCA_005779435.1. Taxonomy (GTDB): domain Bacteria; phylum Pseudomonadota; class Gammaproteobacteria; order Burkholderiales; family Nitrosomonadaceae; genus Nitrosomonas. The sequence goes on from SXJH01000257.1 coordinate 425, forward strand.
GGCGTTCCAATTGGATTTGGTAATCCCATTCGGAATAGTGGTACGGCGCCGATACCGGTTCTTTACCTTCCGACTGGTTGAACGAAACGCCCATGTCTTCGTACGGGAAGAATTCGGTACCCATGACCCAGATTTCCTCTGCATCGTCACCGGCGGTTTCGACGTCGATTTCGTTGGCGAATTCCATCACGTTGACGTATTTGCGCACTTGTTTCGGCGCATCGTAACCGGCCGACAGCGATTTGTTGAAGTCGAATTCCTCGAATTCCCAGAAATAACGATTGTCGTCGCGGTACGGCGCGGTGAGCACGTCGGTACGTGGGTTGTACGGAATCCTTTTGTCCATGAAACTGTGCGCCAATTGCACGCCAATGTCCCACGATGTTTTGTGGCTATTGAGTTTGTCATGCGCAGCCTTGAATAGTTTGCGGCCTTCGACGATCCACGGATCCTTGTCTTTATAATCCGGATCGAGCAGCGCGCGCGCCAGGCGATTCAAATAATCGCCCATCGTGACGTTCATGTCCGGGGTGGCGTTGTGCAACACCGACCAGGTTTTGCGCAAGCCTGGAAAACGGCGGATCGACAGTTCCTCGACGCGTGCGTCTTCAATAACGGAAATCACCGCCATTTGCAGCGGATTCAAGCTTTCTGCGGATATCGGCTCCTTGGTTTCCACCAGATGCGCGGCGGCATGCGCGGCGGCTGCGCGATAGACTTCGGTTGCGGAAATGTCGCCATGGGCGTCGTATGCGTCCGGCAAATGAATGAAATAGTTTTCGATGAACGGTTTGTAGCCTTCGCGCGTTTCAAAATCGCCGGAGGTCGGTTTCATAAAGAAATCGCGTGCCCATAATGCGCGCAGATACATATTGATACGGCGCTGCACATCGACAAACAGCGTACCTTTGCGTTCCTTCTGCAATACCGCGAGCGATTCCTTCGATTCCAGTCCGAAATAGCGGATTTGTTCTTCATAATCGGTGCGATGCGCATGCGCACCCCACATCGCCCAGCGGCGTAGGCCGCCGAGGGTCAATTGCCCAAAGAGAATATCCAGTTTGTTGAGCATGGGGCGCATACCGCGCGGTGCCTGGGCGATCAAAGTATTCAAGAATTGCAAGTAATTCTGGAACAACTGTGCGTCGCCCAAACGCTTGGCGGCAGTATGGGAAGTAGCTAATACCAATTCAATCACAGCACCCGAAGTTCTTGAAGCGAGCGAAAGCACAGTAGTCGCCAGATCACTGATAATATCTTCACCAATTTCTTTAGTGACTAACGGGATTTCGTCGATCCAGCAATCCACTAAACTGCGCCCGCGCCCTAATCCACGGATCGCCGATGCGCCTTTCAGATAGTTATCCAGCCCACGCGCCGAAAAAGTTTTGACTGCTTCGGGCCAAGCATGACTGAGTAGCTCGATCGATTCCGGCTCCAGATCCTCGAGCAATTCTTTGTAATCGTCCAGATTGATACTCATGGCAGCACCTATTTACGTTTCAGAACAATCAACCTATTTGCGGATAGCAGCTTCTAATTAAAGAATGTGCTGACTGCCGCATCCAGCGCATCGCGCATATCCGGATCGTCGGTGATCGGGCGCACCAGAGCTACGCGGCAAGCGGCATGCGCATCGACTTTCTTGGCGATCAGGCTGCCGGCATAAATCAACATACGCGTTGAAATACCTTCATCCAGCCCGTGGCCTTTCAAATTACGGGCCCGTTCCGCAATCGATACCAGTTTGTCTGCGATGTCGGTGGATACGCCGGATTCGTGCGCGACGATTTCACTTTCAACGTCATGGCTGGGGTAATTAAAATCCAATGCGCCAAAGCGCTGCTTAGTGGACTGCTTAAGGTCTTTCATCAAGCTTTGATAGCCGGGATTGTAGGAAATGACAATCTGGAAATCCGCGTGCGCATGAACGAGCTCGCCTTTTTTCTCCAATGGCAAGACACGACGATTGTCGGTTAACGGGTGAATCACCACGGTGGTATCCTGACGCGCCTCAACGACCTCATCCAGATAACAGATGGCGCCGTAGCGTGCAGCAATAGCCAGAGGACCATCTTGCCAATGTGTACCCGTGGCATCCAGCAAAAAGCGACCCACCAGATCGGATGCGGTCATGTCTTCGTTACACGCGACGGTAATCAGCGGTTTTTTCAGTTTCCACGCCATGTATTCGACAAAGCGCGTCTTGCCGCATCCCGTTGGGCCCTTCAGCATCATAGGCATGCGCACCGAATAGGCGGCTTCATAGAGCTCCACCTCATCAGCTACGGGATGGTAATAGGGTTCGGTGGTTACACGGTATTGATCAATGATTTTGCTCATGATGAACTCCTGTTATAGCGATCTGATACGTACTTTATTTTGATCAAAAAAAACCCCCGCACCTTTCACAGGTAATGGGGGTTCCAGGGTACGAAACCCGTTTATCTTAAACAGTCTTGCCGCGGTATATCACCATGGCCGTGCCTTGCGATTGGTTGAAATTGTTGTAACCGATCAAACGAACATGATTGTTCGGATTGGCTTTATGACATGCGGCAGCTTCTGCCAGCACGCGGTCTACATCAGTTTCACCAAACATGGGCAGTTTCCACATATACCAGTAGGAATCCATTACATACTCCGGTTCTGTATGTTCGATGGCCGGATTCCAGCCTTTACTGATTAAATACTGCACTTGCTTTTTGATATCTTTGTCAGACATTGCAGGCAGGTAGGAAAATGTCTCAAACTTACGGCTTGCTGGATCACTGACACGCGATTTGTAATCGATTACTTCACTCATTATTTATTCCTCATTTATAGAGAGATGAAGAAGAAAAGCAATGCAACCATCGCTCTTCTTCATTAGTCATGTATTGCTTACTTGTGGGCTACGTCGAGCTTATCAACCGTATCAAACTCGAACTTAATTTCTTTCCATGTTTCCATGGCGATTTTCAGTTCGGGACTGCTCTTAGCCGCTTTGGTCAGAATCGCTTTGCCTTCTTTCTCGATTTCCACACCTTGGTTACGTGCTTCCACGCAGGCTTCCAATGCCACGCGGTTAGCAGCGGCACCCGCAGCATTACCCCATGGGTGACCTAAGGTACCGCCGCCAAATTGCAAGCAGGCATCATCACCGAAAATTGCGACCAGTGCTGGCATATGCCAAACGTGAATACCGCCCGAAGCAACCGGGAATACACCTGGCATGGAACCCCAGTCTTGATCGAAGAACAGGCCGCGGCTACGATCTTCTTTAATGAAGCTATCTCGCATGGTGTCGATCCAGCCGAGGGTTGCCGCACGGTCGCCTTCCAGTTTGCCGACCACGGTACCGGAATGCAGGTGATCACCGCCCGATAAACGGAGTACCTTAGTTAACACGCGAAAATGAATACCATGGTGCGGGTTACGATCGAGTACGGCATGCATAGCGCGGTGAATGTGCAACAGTATTCCGTTGTTACGGCACCAGTTTGCCAAGCCCGTATTGGCCGTTAGACCGCCTGTCAAGTAATCGTGCATAATAATTGGCGCATTCAATTCCTTAGCAAACTCAGCGCGCTTGTACATTTCTTCCGGGGTTGGTGCGGTAACGTTCAGATAGTGACCTTTGCGTTCTCCGGTTTCACGTTCTGCTTTATGCACGGCTTCCATCACGAATTCGAAACGATCGCGCCAGCGCATAAAAGGCTGACTGTTAACGTTCTCATCGTCCTTGGTCAGATCCAAACCGCCGCGTAAGCATTCGTATACTGCGCGACCATAGTTTTTAGCAGACAGACCGAGTTTTGGTTTAATGGTGCAACCTAACAGCGCACGGCCATATTTGTTCAAACGATCGCGTTCCACTTGAATACCGGCTGGCGGTCCGCCACAGGTTTTGACGTAGGCAATCGGGAAGCGAACATCTTCCAGACGCAGTGCACGTAACGCTTTAAACCCGAAAACGTTACCAACCAATGAGGTCAGCACGTTAACCACGGATCCTTCTTCAAAAAGATCAATCGGGTAAGCTACGAAAGCATAGAAACAAGTGTCATCGCCAGGCACGTCTTCAATCTTGTATGCACGTCCTTTGTAGTAATCCAAATCGGTCAACAAATCGGTCCACACGGTAGTCCAAGTGCCCGTGGAAGATTCTGCAGCCACTGCAGCAGCCACTTCTTCACGAGGTACGCCGGGTTGCGGCGTAATTTTGAAACATGCCAGAATATCCGTATCCAGTGGCGTGTATTCAGGCGTCCAATAAGTTTGTCTATACTCTTTTACACCAGCGTTATATATTTTTACTGCCATGATTTTCTCCAGTTAAGTTCCTCTCACATCCAATAAACGAAGCCGATGAAAATGAGCGGATGTTGCGTTACAAAATGACTGCTTGTTGATAATTGCTTGCGACTACTTGGTGATAGCTCAAATTGTTGGATTGCACTATAGCGCGATCGAATCATAAGAACAAATCAATAATTCTGATATTTATGATAAGGTATAGCTTATGATCTTTTGTTCGACTCAACCATGTTGCATATCACGTTACGCCAACTTAAAGTATTTGAATCGGTCGCCCGACACTTAAGCTATTCACGCGCCGCCGATGAGCTCCATTTGACTCAACCCGCTGTTTCCATGCAAATAAGGCAGTTGGAGGGCAACGTCAGCTTACCGCTATTCGAGCAATTGGGTAAGCGAATTTATCTGACCGAAGCCGGACGCGAGTTGTATCAATACAGCCGCGCAATTGCGCAACAATTGGCCGACATGGAAGTGGCGCTGGACGAATTGAAAGGCATGGAACGCGGCAAATTGAATATTGCCGTCGTGACCACCGCCAATTATTTTGCGCCGCATTTGCTGGCAAAATTCTGCCAGCGCTACCAAGGCGTCACCGTCAGCTTAAACGTTTCCAATCGCGAGGCCGTGTTAAAACAACTCGCCGACAATTTGATCGATCTCGCGATCATGGGTCAACCGCCGGAAAATCTCGACATCGACAGCGAATCGTTCATGGAAAACCCGCTGGTGGTGGTTGCCCCGCCTAATCATCCGTTATGCCGGGAGCAAAATATCCCGGTCGAGCGATTGGCGCAGGAAATTTTTCTGGTGCGCGAATCCGGTTCCGGGACGCGCAGCGCGATGGAGCGTTTTTTTGCCGAGCACAACATTAAAATCAATAAAGGCATGGAAACGGACACCACCGAAGCGATCAAGCAAGCGGTTCAAGCAGGCATGGGGCTGGGCATCATGTCGCAACACACGGCGGAACTGGAGCTTGAAACAGGACGATTAAAGGTTCTCGATGTGCAAGGATTTCCAATCATTCGCTATTGGCATGTGGTCAATCGCAAGAATAAGCGCCTATCCAGCGTAGCGAATACATTCCGCGATTTTTTGCTGAAAGAAGCAACCGATTTATTGATAACCTCGAAAAAATGAGAATACTGCGTTATCCAATTTGATATAGTTCTCAAAAATAAATCGCCCTAAGGGATTGAAAGCTCATGACCGGCTCAAAATCGCATACCCAAGCCATCGATCACTCTCGGAAATCGACGCCAATCTTTCTCTACCTGTGGCTTGCAGCTTAATTGCAGCGATCATTTTGCTGATAGACATCAGAATACCGCTAGGCATAGCCGCCGGCGTTCCTTATATCATCGTGGTTTTGATATCGCTCAAATCCTCGGAGAATCGCTTCACAATTATCGTCGCGCTGACATGCACGTTATTTGTCGGTATCGGTTATCTGGCTTCGCCGCCCGCGCCGGATTATGTGCCCTTTTACCAGATCGCCGCCAACCGCTCCTTAACCATCGCGGCAATTTGGGTGGTAGCCATAATGGCATTGATCCAGCGCAATAGAAACAATGAATTGCATCAAATGCAATTGCAACACTTGGAATCGATGAAAGAAACCGAAATTCAAAAAGAAAAACTAAAAATTTTGAAAGCAACGATGCGTACGGTACAAGATATTACCGGGAATTTTTTGAATAACCTGCAGTACTTTACTTTTGAGATTGAGAAAAACAAAACCTTATCGCCGGATTCGATTAAGAAACTCGATGAATTGATCCATGACACGGCGAGCCGCATCAACAAGCTGGGTAACTTGGAAGAAGTGCGCGAAAAGAAAATGGCCGGTGATATGATAGGCATCGATTATGAGTATCCGAAAAAGGATACAACGGATTCGAGAGCAACAATTAATAAGGAGTAGCGATGGCGGGGCAAGGATCGGGCGGTAATGTATTGGCTGCGGTGTGCAGCTTCTTCATACCGGGTTTGGGGCAATTGGTGCAAGGACGGATACTGCCGGCGTTGCTGTTTTTCGTGGTGACCGGTATGGGTTATTTCTTCTGGGTATTGATCGTTCCTGCGGTTATTGCCGGGATCGTTCATCTGTGGTCGATTATCGATGCAGCGCGCTTCGATCCTGTTGCCGGTTAATCAACGAGAAATATGACGCAACCAGGCTTGCGCGGCGGTTCCGAATAAACTGACGGCCACCGCAACGCTGCTGCCGGGTTCTTCCGCATAATCTTCCTCGATAACGACACAGTCCGGAAATATTTGCAGGCAATAGGCATTGCCGATTCGCTCCCAGCCGGGTATTTCCCCGGCGTTTACCGCATCGATTTTTTCCAGCAATTCGCTAGCCGCTTCGCGGCTCTTTTGAATATCGACGGTCAAATAAGCGACAACGGCCCGATGCACCGGATCGTCAGGGTTGTATCCCGGCCACGCGAAAGCTGTTGCGTTCATTCAAAAATCGGGAACGCGGTATTGACCTTGCCGTCTTTGGGCGGCGCAAAACCGATGACAAACCGTATGCCGCCGGAACTGCAATATTGCGATGCTTCGCCGTCCGGTTTGTTGTATCCGCACCGCACCCAATCCGGCGAACCCGGCGGGCATTGTGCGTCCGGCTGTGCAACGGCATGACCGATGGAATTGATCACTTGTGCGGCAGTGCAATTATCCGGAAACATGGAAGAAAATTTGTTTTTATCCGGATGTTTTTTATATGACCAACGCCCGGTATAAACACCGGCTGCATTGGGTTTGCTTTGGATATCGAGCCGCGCGACAACCGCCGGATTGATGCCGCCGGGGCGCGCATGAAAACCTTTGGGCCGGTTTTGATTCCATTCGCCGCAAAACACATGCCGCTGATTTAATTGCAATCCGTTATCGAGTGTTACCCAGTGCGGCTGAGATTCGCAATCGGCCTGCGCCAGCGCGGACAGCGGCATTGCGATCCATGCGCAAAAAAGAAATTTCGCTAATAGCCGTATTTTGGGGGATTTCATCGCTAACTCGCAAAGATAAAAATTCTTGAAGTACCGTTATCGGCTAAAATTTGCGGTTTATTCCTTTGCATCCGATCCGATCGTATTGAAGACCATGTCATCATCCAAACAAACCGCGCAGAAAGTGGGTTTTATTTCCCTGGGCTGCCCTAAGGCGTTAGTCGACTCCGAACAAATTCTGACACAGTTGCGCGCCGAAGGCTACGAAATATCGCCCTCCTACGAAGACGCCGATTTGGTGGTGGTCAATACCTGCGGGTTTATCGACAGTGCGGTGGAAGAATCGCTGGATGCGATAGGCGAAGCGCTGGCAGAGAACGGCAAAGTGATCGTCACCGGATGTTTGGGCGCGAAAGAAGACGGCGACGTCGTCAAGCGTGCGCATCCGCAAGTGCTGGCGGTTACCGGGCCGCATGCGTTGCCGGAAGTGATGTCGGCGATTCATGCGCATTTGCCGCAACCGCACGACCCTTATACCAGCCTGATTCCGCCGCAAGGCATCCGGTTGACGCCCAGACATTATGCGTATATCAAAATTTCCGAA
>SXJH01000258.1 GCA_005779435.1 Nitrosomonas sp.
ACTGACGGCGGGTTGCGATATGGTTTTGGTGTGCAACAATCCGCAAGGCGCCGATGAAATTCTGGCCAATTTACAATGGGAGATGTCGGCGGCCGGTCTTTCGCGGCTGGCGCGCATGCACGGCAAAAATCATTTTGGCTCTCCGATCAAATTGCGGGAAAATGGCGATTATGTGCATGCAGTCAGCGAAATATGCACCGTCGGTTGCGAGAGCGGCGAATTGCCGCTGCAATGACGATAAATGCTGGTTATCATAAATTCAAATTATTGAGAAGGTTGCGATTATGTCGGAAGTGTTTGATGTGGCAGTAATAGGTGCGGGACCGGGAGGCTATGTGGCGGCGATTCGCTGCGCGCAATTGGGTTTGAATACCGTGTGTATCGACGAGTGGAAAAACACGAAGGGAAAAGCAAGCCTCGGCGGCACTTGCCTGAATGTGGGTTGCATTCCTTCCAAAGCGTTGCTGGAGTCGTCCGAGGGTTATTTTCAGATCAAGCACAAAGTTTCCGCGCACGGTATTGCCGTCGAACAAGTTTCAATCGACGTGCCTACGATGATTGCGCGTAAAGACAAAATCGTCACCACGTTTACCGCCGGTATTTCCTCGCTATTCAAGAAAAACAAAATCACATCGATGCACGGCAGGGGTACGTTATTGCAACGCGATGCCGCGACGAACGCCTGGCAAATCAAAGTAGATAACGACGGCAATAGCGAAATCGTGCAAGCCAAGCATGTCATCGTTGCGACAGGTTCCGTGCCGCGACCGTTACCGATGGCTGCGATCGACAATGAGTCGATTCTGGATAACGCCGGTGCCCTGGCATTGACGGAAACGCCTAAGCGGCTGGGTGTTATCGGCGCAGGGGTGATCGGTCTGGAAATGGGCAGCGTTTGGCGTAGGCTTGGCGCCGAAGTTACCATTCTGGAAGCAATGCCCGGTTTCTTGATGGCGGCCGATGAACAAGTAGCCAAAGAAGCAAAAAGCATTTTTGCCAAGGAAACGGGGCTGCAAATTCAAACCGGCATCAACATTCAATCGATTAAAAGCGCCAACAGCGGCGTGTCGGTCAGTTACACCGATGCCGATCGGCAAGCGCACGTATTGGAAGTGGATAAATTGATCGTCGCAATCGGGCGCATTCCGAATACGACAGGATTAGGCGTCAAGGAAAACGGAATGGCATTGGATGATCGAGGTTTCATCAATGTCGATCAACATTGCCGCACTAACCTGCCGAACGTTTACGCCGTGGGCGATGTGGTGCGCGGCCCGATGTTGGCGCACAAAGCATCGGAAGAGGGTGTTGTTGTCGCCGAAATGATTGCGCATCTCGAAAAAGGTCAAGCCGGCGAGAGCGAAGCGGTCGATTTCAATACCATACCGTGGGTGATTTACACCGCGCCGGAAATTGCATGGGTGGGGAAAACCGAGCAGGAATTGAGAGCCGCCGGTGTGGCGTATAAGGTCGGTCAATTTCCTTTCATCGCCAATGGACGTGCGCGCGCCATGAATGCAACCGCCGGATTTGTCAAAGTGATTGCCGATGAGCAAACCGACCGCGTACTCGGCGTGCATATGATCGGCCCGCATGTTTCCGAATTGATTTCAGAAGCCGTGATGGCGATGAAGTTCTCCGCCAGCAGCGAAGATATTGCGTGTATCGTGCACGCACATCCTTCGTTATCGGAAGTGTTTCATGAGGCTGCGCTGGGTGTGAATAAGCGCGCTTTGCATATTTGACGGATCGATCAGGAGACGCCGATTGATTCGGCGAGGGGGCGAGTGATTGTTTTAATAATAAGGCGGACCCGATTCGAGTCCGCCTTATTATTTTGTATGAGGATTGATGCCGATGCGGTGAGTATCTTGGATTAGAAGCAGTTGTTTTTGTCGGGATTAACGCTGCAAGAATAATGCAGGTGTTTCATGCCGGCAGATTTGTTGACCAGATAATCGGCTCTGAGCTGTTTGTTTTGCTCAACTGACATCGTAGCTTTCTCAGGTACGAATTTTTCCTCGCTCCAGAATCTGATCCGGCAAAATTCGTCGTTCGCACCGCATAAGCGATTGATTGCGGAGCTATACACGGTTCTGTCGGTGTAGACGGCATGATCGACCAGCACCAAGTGAATGAATTTTCCGGAGCTGCCCAATTCAACCGAGCGCACCAAGCGCCATCCATTTCCGCTTTCCAATTGCGACGAAGCCGCATCGCCGTGCTCGTGATCGTCTCCTTCATGCGCAAAAGCGGCCAGAGGCGCCGAAAGCAGCAAAGACAACAATAAACTTGATAACAACTTAAACATAAAACAAAACCTCCCTGGCATATGCCAATACGTTTTTTATAGTAATAACTCGCAATATTGCAGTTAGAAAAAACTCCGAAAAGGTTGCGAACGCAGAAGTTTTTCAGAGATTCAATGGAATTTTTTCCGGATCGGCTACCAGCCTCATCCGGATAATTTCAGCAGCGGGGCAGTATACTCGAAAAATTGATTTTGAACATTATTTTCCAATTCACCACGGAAGTGAAACTTTGTTCATTACCGCGCCGATGGCGGGCGGCGAATAGCCATAAGTTCGTGGAAAAACGGCTTCCGTTACATTGGGAGTGGCGTTGAGCTTTCTGCGGCAACTCAACCAAGCTGCCAGCAATTTGAAAGCGGGATTCCTGGGTGGGGGATTATGGAATACGATATGTCAAGATTTCGTATATTGACACTGCCAGCAAAAAGCACTGCAATAGTGGTGATGAGCAGGAGAATCGCAAGACATCGGCAAGACAATAGGTCTATGAATCTGTGGGTCAGATAGGTGCTGCGGTTCAATTCTCGTTCA
>SXJH01000259.1 GCA_005779435.1 Nitrosomonas sp.
CTCCCGACATCCTGGTCCCAAACCAGGCGCGCTACCAGACTACGCTACACCCCGAAAAAGGCGACACTATACCTTTTTGAGGGGGAAACGTCAATTTCTCGTCGCCGATAAAATAGATACGCAATAAATCGATCCCGTATAATTTGACTGTCGATTTTATCGGCGTGCATCCCGTTCATCTTTTTGTCTTTTTCTGTTTTGCCATTTTATGACTGCTATTTCACCATCGGGTTGCGATCAAGAAATTTTGAATTGTCGGCAATGTCCTCGCTTGGCCGGTTTCTTGCAAACCGTGAAGAATCGTTACCCCGATTACCATGCGCGTCCGGTGATTTCATTCGGCGATCCGGCGCCGAAATTGCTGATTGTCGGTTTAGCGCCCGGCATGCATGGCGCCAATCGTACCGGACGGCCGTTTACCGGCGATTATGCGGGAATATTGTTGTATCGGACGTTGCATCGATTCGGTTTCGCTACGCACAGCGAATCGGTATCGCAAGACGACGGATTGCGGCTGATCGGATGCCGGATTACCAATGCAGTGAAGTGCTTGCCGCCGGAAAATAAACCGGTTCCGCAGGAAATAAAGCAGTGCAATCGTTATTTATCGATGGAAATAAATCGGTTTGCGCAAAATGGCGGTGTTTCCGTGCTGGCGCTCGGCACGGTGGCGCACCAAGCGGTGTTGTTGAGCTTGCAATTGAAAGCAAAGGATTATGCATTTGCGCATGGCGCGGCTCATTGTTTGCCGGTGGGCAACGGTTTGCGGCTTTATGACAGCTATCACTGCAGCCGCTACAATACGCAAACCAAGCGCCTCACAACAGAAATGTTTGAGCGAGTGTTTGCACAAATCGGTGAAGATCTTAACTTATAAATCAATCAATAACAGGAGTATTCTTATGCCTTACGTCAATATTCGCGTTGCCGGAAAATTAACTGCCGAACAAAAACAGCAGATCGCTACCGAATTGACCGACACGCTGGAGCGTGTTGCAAACAAACCGAAATCATACACTTACATCAGTTTTGATGAACTTCCCGAAGAAAATTGGGCGGTTGCGGGAAAATTGCTCACCAACGAGGACTAACCGGTTTGTCGCAAATCGGTTTTGACGCCAAGGAAATTTGCCGGAATCTGCCGCTGCAGCCGGGTGTTTATCGCATGATCAACGCCAAGGGCGAGGTGATCTATGTCGGCAAGGCGGTTAGTCTCAAGAAGCGCGTCTCGTCTTATTTTCAGAAAAGCAATCTGGCGCCCAGAACGCAATTGATGGTGTCGCAAGTAACCGGCATCGAAACCACGGTAACGCGCTCCGAAGCCGAGGCATTGCTGCTGGAAAACAATCTGATCAAAAGCCTGAAGCCGCGTTACAACATTCTGTTCCGGGACGATAAATCGTATCCGTATGTCATTCTAAGCGGGCACGAATTTCCCCGCCTCGGGTTTTATCGCGGTGTGCTGGATAAAGCGCATCAATATTTCGGCCCTTATCCGAACGCCGGTATCGTGCGGGAAAGCATTCAATTGCTGCAAAAAATATTCCGCTTGCGCACCTGCGAAGACAGCGTGTTCAATAACCGCACCCGACCGTGTTTGTTGTTCCAAATCAAACGCTGCAGCGGCCCGTGTATCGACCGAATCAGCCCCCGGGACTATCAAATCGATGTCAAAAATGCCGAATTGTTTTTGCAAGGCAAGCAAACCGAAGTGATGGAAGCGATCAACGCCAAAATGCTGCAAGCTTCCGAGCAGATGAAATACGAGCAGGCAGCCATGTTGCGCGATCAAATCCAAGCATTGCGCCGGATTCGCGAGAAGCAATTTGTCGACAGCGGCAAAGCGCTCGATGCCGATGTGGTGGCCTGTGCGGTATCGCCGGACGATTCCGGCAAGGTATGCGTCAATCTGGCGATGATTCGGGGCGGGCGGCATTTGGGCGATAAAAGCTTTTTCCCGCAAAATGCCGACGATTACACTGCGGCCAACGTGGTCGAAGCGTTTCTGGCGCAGCATTATCTGAATCGCAGTGCGCCGCCGCTGATTATTTCGGGCGAGAAAATCGAACGCGAAGCATTGCAGCAACTGCTGACCGAGCAATGCGGGCATAAAATCGCCATCCAACTCAATCCGATCGGCGAGAAACGTGTGTGGCTCGATATGGCGGCCGAGAATGCGCAATTGGCGCTGAAGCAAGCGATGAGCCGCCAAGCGAGCCAGGAAAAGCGTTTGCAGGCATTGCAGCAGGAATTGAATATGCCGGGCATACAGCGCATCGAGTGTTTCGACATCAGCCATACGCTCGGCGAGGCGACGGTGGCGTCGTGTGTGGTATACGACAATTGCGCCATGCGCAATAACGAGTATCGCCGCTATAACATCGAAGGCATCACGCCGGGCGACGATTATGCCGCGATGCGGGAAGCGTTGTCGCGGCGTTATCAAAAAGTGGCCAGCGGAGAAGGGCAGTTGCCCGATTTGATTTTGATCGACGGCGGTAAAGGGCAAGTGACGGCAGCGCAGGAAGCTTTGCAGGAATTGGGCATATCCGATGCGAATTTATTGGGCGTCGCCAAAGGCGAAGAGCGCAAACCCGGTTTGGAGCAATTGATTTCTCCGCTGTCCGAAAAGCCGTTACAATTGCCAAGCGAACACGCAGCGTTACACTTGATCCAACAAATCCGCGATGAAGCGCATCGTTTTGCGATTCAAGGCCATCGAGGCCGGCGTGCGAAAGCCAGAACCAGTTCCAGTCTGGAAAACATCGACGGCGTCGGCGCCAAACGGCGGCAGCGGTTACTTGGCCGGTTTGGCGGATTGAAAGGCGTATTGACCGCAAGCATCGAAGAATTGCAACAAACAGAAGGAATCAGCCGCAAACTGGCGGAAAAAATCTATCGCGAATTGCATTGATACGCTTTCCCATTAATTTACAATTCCCATTTCATGCCTTATAACCTGCCCAATTTATTAACCTGGCTGCGCATCGTCGCGATTCCGTTATTTGTCGGTATTTTTTATTTGCCGCATTCGTGGTTGACGCCCGACCAGCAAAATCTCGTTGCTACGCTGATTTTTGCCGGCGCAGCCGTTACCGATTGGCTGGACGGCTATTTGGCGCGCGTACTGAACCAAACTTCCGCATTCGGCGCATTTCTCGATCCGGTCGCCGATAAACTGATGGTCTCCGCCGCGTTGATTGTATTGGTATACCTGGGGCGGTTGGATGCGCCTATCGCATTAATCATCATCGGGCGCGAAATCACTGTCTCCGCGCTGCGCGAATGGATGGCGCAAATCGGCCAATCGAAAAGCGTTGCGGTATCTTTTTTCGGCAAAATCAAAACCACGTCGCAAATGATCGCGATTCCGCTGCTGCTGTATCATGAAAATATCGGCGGCCTTTTTAACGCGCATACGGTAGGCACTTGGTTTATCTATATCGCTTCGGTGTTGACCTTGTGGTCGATGTTTTATTATCTGAAGGCGGCAATGCCGCAGGTATTGAAAAATTAAGGAGACGCTGATTCATTCGGCGAACGAGATGAAGCACGAGACGTACGGAGCGCAGCAATCGAGACATATCGACAAGATGGGCGAGGAAGCGAGTACCGCGCATTGATGCGATTCGCTCGTACAGTCAATTAATCAGCGTTTCCTTAAGCGGCTTTGAGTCAATCTGCCGCACAAAATTTTCGCGGTTCGAAGCCTTCGTTGCGTCCGCAACAACAATTCCCAACCCCCTGATAGCAATTGATCTTGGCCAAAAAATACGGTGAATTTTTTCTTTTCGCCGTAAAAATGCATAAAAATTTTCTGCGCTGAAATAATTTGTGTTGTACTATTGGTGCCGTGGTATTTTATCTTCACTACAAGATATAGTGGTTTGCGAGAATAATACTATTTCATTGAATCCATGGAAATTTGTATTTTCTTTGATGAATAATCAGTCAGTCAGGAGGAATCATCGATGCAGCTTGCGACAGAACATACTAACCTCAAACCTGTTTCCGGAAGCCAAAGTTTTATGGACACGCCCGCACAAAATTCCCGTTTTTCCCAACATAAAATAATTCGCCGCAACGGTGCGGTGGTTGCGTTTGAGCCGAGCAAGATCTCGGTTGCGATGACCAAGGCCTTTATCGCCGTCGATGGCGGACAAGGAGCGGCATCGGTACGGGTGCGCGAAGTGGTGGCCAGCCTGACCGACGATGTGGTGAATGCGCTGCTGCGCCGCCAGCCGGATAGCGGCAC
>SXJH01000260.1 GCA_005779435.1 Nitrosomonas sp.
AGCAAATGCACGCCTTTTGCAACCACTTTCGGCGCACGCATGCTGCCGCTTTTGTAACGCAGCGCCACGGCGTAGTGCGTCGGATTGGTGACGATGACAACGGCTTTCGGTATTTCAGCCATCATTCGGCGCCGCGCCGCTTCTCGCTGCAGATTACGAATGCGCGCCTTCACATAAGGATCGCCTTCGCTTTCCTTATGCTCGCGGTACACTTCGTCCTTAGTCATGCGCAATTGCTTGGCATGTTCCCATAGCTGGAACGGCACATCGATCGCCACAACCAATATCAAGGCGCCGACCGTCAGCAAAAAGCACATCGCCAGAAATTCTCCGGTACGGTTGATGCCCAAATCGACCGGCACGGTCAAAAGCCCCATCACCGATTCTTTATTGACCCACATGACGATGGCGGCAACGATGCCTATCAGCACTGTCTTCAGAATGGCTTTCACCAATTCCACCAAACTGCGCATCGAAAAAATTCGCGCCATGCCCTTGATGGGATTGATCCGCTCAAACTTTGGCATCAGCGCTTTGGCGCTTACCATCCAGCCGCTCAACAGCATCGGCGCAACGAAAGCCACGACCAGCAACACAAACAATAATGGCGCCATCGCCCACAAGGACTCCATCGTCAATGAATACAGACGCGGCAACATCAACTCCGGCTGAAGCGCCAACTCGCGCTCTATGTACATGCCGGTTCTCATGATTCTAATCAGTTGATCCATCAGGCTTGAACCCATTAGCAGCAACCCAACCGCTGCAGCGATCAACAAAGAAAATGTCGTCAATTCCATCGAACGGGCGACCTGACCCTCCTCACGCGCCTTTTCCAGGCGCCTGGGCGTCGCCTCTTCCGTTTTTTCTAAATCGCTTTCTTCCGCCATGACCGGCTCCAAATTTTCACGATTGCATTATCATTGCGAATACTTGAATTCAATGTGCGGAATAAAGAAGGAATCATCCCTTTTATTGCTCAAACGCTTCGAACGATAAATTAAATATATTATTATCAATAAGTTAATTACATCCATCTCAATCAAGCATTTATTGAGCCTATCAAACATCCACCCACTCGTTTCGATCATGCATGTTACGTTACGCTTTACCCGTCATATTCTGCTAACAAGCCTGATAATCGGCGGCTTATCGATGCTTATCGCCGGATTGTCGCTGTACGGAAGCCTGCCGCAATACGACGGCGACATCGAAGCGCCGGGGTTATCCAAACCGGTGACGATTGAACGCGACGCGCTCGGCAGCGTCACTTTGACCGGCGCAAATCGATTGGATCTGGCGCAAGCGCTGGGCTATGTCCACGCGCAAGAACGTTTCTTTGAAATGGATCTAATGCGCCGACAAGCGGCGGGGGAATTGGCCGAATTATTGGGCAGCGCGGCGCTCGCACATGACCGGAAGGCACGCGCTTTCCGTATGCGCGCCCGTGCCGCTCTGACGGTACGGCAATTACCCGCAACGCAACGGCAATGGCTCGATACTTATCGAATCGGCGTCAATCAGGGCATGGCAGCGTTGCCGGTGCGCCCTTTCCCTTACTTGTTGACGCAAACCCGACCGGCCGCATGGCGCAATGAAGACAGCATCCTGGTTATTGCGGCGATGTTCTTCACCCTCAATGAAACGAATATCTATCGCGAGTTGGGGCTATCCAGCATGCACGCCGCCTTACCGGACTCGGTATTCCGGTTTTTAACCGCACCTGCGGGCACTTGGGATGCGCCGCTGATCGACGAACCCATCGCCTTGCCGCCGCTGCCGTCGGTCGAGGAAATCGATCTGCAAGCGTTAAACGAACGATTATTCCAAGATCGTTCATTGCCCTCCGAACAAGCGCCGGGCAGTAACAGTTTTGCGGTTTCGGGCGCGCTCAGCGGCGGATCGGCCATGGTCGCCAACGACATGCACTTGACGTTGCGGGTACCCAATCTCTGGTTCCGTTCACGCTTGATTTATCCCGACACCACGGCTCCGGGTCAATTCCACGACATTACCGGCGCCAGCCTGCCGGGTGTGCCCGCCATCGTGGTCGGTTCAAACCGCCATATCGCATGGAGTTTCACCAACAGTCATGCCGATTTCGCCGATTGGGTGCGGATCGCCGTCGACGAAACCGATGCAACGCGATATCGCGGATCGTCCGGCTGGCAATCTTTAGCGGCATTTACCGAAACGATTCGCGTGCGCAACGCGCTCGATGAAACGATATCGATCCGGGAAACCGAATGGGGACCGATTCTTGCGCACGATCATGACAAAACGCCGCTGGCGCTTGCCTGGATCGCATTGCGCCCCGAGGCGATCAACCTCGCATTGATCGAACTCGAATCGGTCAAAACGTCCGCCGATGCCATAAAAGCAGCGCCGCAATTCGGCATACCGGTGCAAAATTTTATCGTCGGCGACCGCGACGGCAACATCGGCTGGACGCTGGCAGGCCGAATTCCCGTGCGATCCGGCGATTACGATCCGCAAATCCCCGCCGACTGGACACCCCCCGGAACCGGCTGGAACGGCTGGCTCGAACCGGCGCATTATCCTGCCATTCTTAATCCGGACTCGCAGCGGCTCTGGTCTGCCAATTCCCGCCTCGTTTCCGGCCAATCGCTGAATCTGCTCGGCAACGGCGGCTACGATCTCGGCGCGCGCGCCTTGCAAATCCGCGAAGGCTTGTTTGCGCGTGATCGGCTGGCCGTACAAGACATGCAGGCGATCCAGCTCGATCACCGTGCATTGCTGCTCGCCCGTTGGCACCGGTTATTGCAATCCACTCTGGCATCAATGGATAACGGCCGTTTGCCGTGGATTGCCGCGATGAACAGCGCTTTGAGCGATTGGAACGGTGCGGCATCGGTCGATTCCGTCGCCTACCGGGTTGTGCGCGCCTTTCGTTACGAAGTCACTCAAACCGTTTTGAACGGATTTGCCGCGCAAGTCCGGCAGATCGATGCCGCATTCAAAGTGCCCAGGCTCAGCCAGGCGGAATGGATTGTCTGGCAACTGATCGAAAACAAACCGCAGCACCTGCTCCCGGCAACTTTTAACAACTGGGAGGAGTTATTGCTGGCAAGCGCGCAACGCATCGCCGGAGAAATGCAACAAGACGGCGGCATTGCAACCCGCAACTGGGGCGAAGCAAACGCCGCCCGGATACGTCACCCGCTGAGCCAGAAAATGCCCGCGTGGATTGCGCGTTGGCTCGATATGCCGCAAGATCCGTTGCCGGGCGATCACAATGTGCCGCGCGTGCAATCACCCGATTTTGGCGCGTCGCAACGCTCCGTCGTCGCTCCCGGCCAGGAAGAACACGGCATTTTTGACATGCCCGGCGGACAAAGCGGCCATCCGCTTTCGCCTTATTACGGCAGCGGCCACGCCAATTGGATTAGCGGCAAACCGACACCGTTCCTGCCCGGCAATGCGGAACGGCAAATGCGCCTTGTGCCAACATATTGAATAACGCATCGCCATGATCCGGTAAAATGACAGCCGTTTGATTCACTTTCCCCGATGAAAATAATTTTTATTATTTTACTGGCTGCAAATATCGCTTACATCGTAGGCACGCAATACTATTCGCCCAAGCAAGCCGTCCCCCTCCCGGCGCAAACAAACCCGGAAAAAATAAAGCTGGTATCGATGCATGAGAATTGCTTGATGTGGGGCGATTTTTACGAGGAGCAAATCCGCTACGCCGAAAAAGTGCTCTCGGAACTGCGCCCTAATCTCGCTTTCTCCTTGGAAGAATCGGGCGGCACGATCATGTATTGGCTCTACATTGCACCGCACGCAAACAAGGAAACCGCCAACCGGGAAATCAACAAATTGCGCAATCTCGGCATCGTCAGTTTCCGCGTCAAAGACGACAAACAATGGGAAAATGCGATTTCCCTGGGTATTTTTTACGACCGGAAAGATGCCCTGAACCAACTGAAAGAATTAGAAAAGAAAGGCGTCAGTCATGCCAAAATCGAGAATCGCCATGTTCCCCTGCGCAAAATCGCGATCCACAATCCATCCGTTGCCGTTAAAGAACAGCTACAAGCCTTGGCGGAACAATTCGACGGCACAAAACTGGTTCAAGGCAAATGCGAACGTTTATAATGTTTCATCGTTAACTAGGAGTCTGCCGGACTTAAGCAATCGTAGCGAGCCTAAGTGGGAGAACGAGTACGGATTTTCTTAATTTTGAGGCGCATAGTTAATCTATGCAACGAAAAATTGAGGAAATATGAACCGTTATCCCATTGGCGCAGTAGATTAGTCTTAAGTCCGACAGACTCCTAGCGCCGCGATTCGCTCGTACAGTCGATAAATCAGCGTTCCCTAGCCGGGGGCGTTGAAACTTACCCTAACCCAATAAAAACAATGAAAGTAACCATCAAAACACCGCAAGAAATCGAAAAAATGCGCATTGCGGGCAGACTGGCATCGGAAGTGCTCGATTACATCGCACCCTACGTTGCCGCCGGTGTTGCCACCGAAGAACTGGATACGTTATGCCACAACTACATGGTCGACGTGCAAAAGACTATTCCCGCCCCGCTCAATTACGCACCGGCAGGACATGTGCCCTACCCAAAATCGATTTGCACCTCGATCAACAATCAAATCTGCCACGGCGTCCCCGGCCCTAAGAAACTGAAAAACGGCGACATCGTCAACCTCGACATTACCGTGATTTACGAAGGCTATCACGGCGATACCAGCCGCATGTTTTATGTCGGCGAGCCTTCCATTCAAGCGCGGCGGCTGTGCGAGGTGACTTATGAAACGATGTGGCGCGGCATCGATCAAATAGCGCCGGGCAAGCATTTGGGCGACATCGGCCACGCCATTCAGAAACTGGCCGAAGGCGTCGGCTACAGCGTGGTCAGAGAATTCTGCGGCCACGGCATCGGCGCGAAATTTCACGAAGACCCGCAAGTACTGCATTACGGCCGCGCGGGAACCGGATTGGAACTCAAACCCGGCATGATTTTCACCGTGGAACCGATGATCAACGCAGGCAAGGCCGCCATCCGTCATTTGCCGGACGGCTGGACTGTCACCACCAAGGACGGCAGCTTGTCGGCGCAATGGGAGCATACCATTCTGGTGACCGAAAACGGCCACGAAGTCCTGACGGTATCGGCAGGCGCACCGGCCAAACCGGCATACCGTTACTAAAATCAACCTTTCAAAGACATTTATGACTCGCAGCTATCAACGCACACCCGCACAAATCCGCCCGGTCAAAATCACCCGCCGCTACATCAAACACGCCGACGGTTCGGTGCTGATCGAATGCGGCGACACCAGAGTGATCTGCACCGCGACGATCTCCGAACAAGTTCCCGCGTTTTTAAGAGGCCAGGGACAAGGCTGGCTGACCGCCGAATACGGCATGCTGCCGGGATCGACGCATTCGCGCATGCAGCGCGAGGCCGCCAAAGGCAAGCAATCGGGCCGCACCATGGAGATTCAACGCTTGATCGGCCGCGCGCTGCGCGCCGCAGTGGATTTGAAGAAACGGGGGGAGCGCACCATCCACATCGCGTGCGACGTCATCCAGGCCGACGGCGGCACGCGCACCGCCAGCATCACCGGCGCTTTTGTCGCATTGCACGACGCCGTTCAGAAACTGCTCGATCAGCAACGCATCGGATCGTCCCCGATCCTCGATCACGTCGCGGCGATCTCGGTCGGCATTTTTGAAGGCACGCCGGTGCTGGATCTGGATTACGCGGAAGATTCCGCCTGCGACACCGACATGAACGTGGTCATGACCGGAAGACTGCACCTCATCGAAGTGCAAGGAACCGCCGAAGGCAACGCCTTCAGCCGCGCCGAACTCGACACCATGCTGGACATGGCGCAACACGGCATTCAGGAATTGATCGCGATACAAAAGCAAGTATTGACGCTCTGACACCGCAAACCATGACTGCACTGACAAAACTGGTCATCGCCAGCAATAATCCCGGCAAATTAAAGGAAATCGGCGCACTGCTCGCACCGCTGTCGATTGAAATCGTCTCGCAATCCGATTACAACGCCGGTGAAGCCGATGAGCCGTTCGGCACCTTCGTCGAAAACGCACTCGCCAAAGCCCGTCACGCCAGCCGCTGCTCGGGATTGCCCGCACTGGCGGACGATTCGGGTATCTGTGTCAGTGCATTGAATGGTGCGCCCGGCGTCAATTCCGCGCGCTACGCCGGGGAACCGAAATCCGATGACCGCAACAATCAAAAACTGATCGCAGCGCTCAAAAACCAAACCGACCGGCGCGCATATTATTACTGCGTCATCGTCTTAGTGCGCCACGCCGACGATCCGCAACCGATCATCGTCGACGGCTCATGGCACGGGGAAATCATCGATCAACCCAGAGGAACGGGAGGATTCGGCTACGACCCGTATTTTCTGCTGCCGGAATTTGGAAAAACCGCTGCGGAATTGACTGCGGAGCAGAAGAACAAAATCAGCCACCGAGGACAGGCGCTGGCGCGGCTGGTGGAAATTTTACGGAATGGAAAATTTTAAAAACCAATTCTCGATTCGGTACTTTATGTTCAATGTTGCGCTTTTTTCGGCAGCCTACCATACCGTCCTTCATATTTTTTATATTTTCTGATTCTTTGGCTTATATTTATTTTGATCAAAATCACTTACATCAAACTCAAATACTGGTGCATTTTCCTGATAAATATTTGCTGCAATGCGTACTTTCTTTGCTTTAAGCATTTTTCCAACAAACTTACTGTAATTTTGAATGAAAATTGTTTCAGTACTATTGTCAGATGCCGTCGCTGCTGAATATTTCACAGATTCTTCATCATCAAACCGCACAAGCACTGTGCACCCATCATATGATGCACAAAGGATTTGACCTCTTTCGATTTTGAAAATAATGTCTTTCCCATAACGCGGATGAGTTCTCAATATTAATGTTCCATGCTGCGCCCCAGAATATGGAAAGTCAAAATTTACCTTATTTGTGCTTAATACATAAGCTTGATAAATAATACCTTTACTCATCTCATCATCAGACTGATGATAGTTCCATTGTGACCCAGGAATTTCTGGCGTAGATACTGAGATATTTTGTGAGTTGTTAATCGAATCTAAGTTTGCCTGTTGGGAAGATGCGTTACTTTCTATTTCTACAGTTGAAATAATACGAATAACAAAAAATGCAAGAAGAACAACCCCAATAGCTGTCCCACAACCCATTCTATTTGCTACCTTGGCTCCGCATTTAGGGCAATTTTCTGCTTTTGAACTCACTTCGGTTCCACATTCTTTGCATCTAATAAGTGCCATTCTTCCTCCTCAACGGGACCAGATCCAGAACCAAGAATATCGTCGAAATCGTATTGATTTTAACTTTTTACATTATCGCAATGAAAAATCCAGGCTTAACGGTATGACTTAAAATCGTTGCTATCACATGTAAGCACGGCAGGATGACTGACACCAGAAGGCACATCAATCTTTCCCATCCGAGATTCAGTCATTGCGTACCATGAACCGCAAGCAGCGCTCGCGCCGGTAAAGTGCCGGGCTGGGCATGACTCGCCATAAGGGTATCAATATCTGCTCCAGAAAACGCTGAGCATTTTCTGCGCTCATGGGGAATGGCAGTTTGCGCGTTACGACATTGAGCGTCTCCTGGACGACTTGATGGCTGATGCAAGCATTGCGGGTTTCCAACGCTTTCTGAATCAGTCGTTCTGCAGTAGTGCGTTTATGTTCATCGGTTTCGTCGAACAGGTAGATGAAAATGTTGGTATCGATAAATTCACCGCTCATTCATTTCGTCTCGCGCGAATTTGCGACCACCCGTGCGTACTTGTCCGCGTAATTCCTCGATTAAAGCCATTGCAGATTCGGTTTGTTGCTCCTGACGCACATAATCCGCCAGCCAACGGCGGAATTGCTCGTTGAGGGTAGTTTGTTCGGCACGCGCCCGCTCACGGGCGGCTTCAATCAGTTTATCGTCCGCACTTAAGGTGATATTTTTCATCCGTTGTATCCCTTCCTAAATCGCAGCAGTGTCATCAAACAATCCCCGCTTTCCTGCACGCGGGTCTCGACAAAACAGCATCCAAATACCGTACTACATTGCGATAAGGCGAGAAATCGAATTCACCGCCCCGCGCATAGGATAAAACCCCCGCCATATTGATGTCTGCGACGGTAAATTTACCGGCTGCCAGGAAATCTTTACCGGCAAGGTGATTGTTCAATACTTCGAGCGGTTTCGCCAGTTTCTTTTCTGCCGCCTGAGCGATGTCCGGATTTCTGTCTTTCGCGGCAAAAACTTTTCTGTGCAGGATAAGATCGACGCACGAGGCTTCCAGTTGGGTCAGTGCAAAAAGGCTCCATTTGTAAATCTGCGCCTCGTCTTCCAGCCGGTTTGCCCATAGTTTCCCGTTACCGTATTTTCTCGCCAGATAAAAATTAATCGCCATCGCTTCGGTCAGCACAAGATCGCCATCCACCAGGGTGGGAACCTGAGCTAGCGGGTTCAGCTTTAGGTATTCGGGCGCGTTCTTCTCTTCCTCGAAAGGATTGATCCTGACATGCTTGAAATCAAGATCAAGCTCCGTCAGTGTAAACAACACATATTTCGCTCGCGACCATTCGATTCCGTATAGGGTAATCATATTTTTTCCTTAAAAATAGGCTGTTGCATACCGGCATTTTAACCGGTTTGTTGGTGCTTGACAGTAAGTAGGATGCGCCGACGCCAGAAGGCGCATCAATCTTGTCAATCTTGCTCATCCGAGATTCAGTCATTGCGTACCATGAACCGCAAGCAGCGCCTCCCCTCATGACTTGGATTAGCAGCATGGTCATTATCCCGGAACAATCCAAGAATCCTGTTTTCCAATTTCCTCGTGCAGCCACACAGGATCAAAATCCGCACCGTTCGGCCATATGAGCGCACCCAATTCGATACGAACTTGGTTAAATACATGCTCATCTTTTAATGCGGTAAAAATACCGGCCTTTTCACTGAAAATAAGTCGCGACATATCGACGATACCTGTCGTTCCATCGTTACAGGTTACGGAAAATCGATAACCCGTCAATACAGTAACCGAACGGATACGCCAGGGTGCGGTCGCCGTTATTCCAGCGGCGCGATGCATTTAGGCAATTGTTTCTGTTGACCTAATTTCCAGAACATTTGAATCGCAATGCCAAAGAACTGGCTGATTGTTGGCATACGTTTTTCTCTCTCGATCATCCTTGTTTAGCTCACAATAGAGACAAAATTGCGAATCAAGAAAAAGCAATGCCCGGACACAAACAATCTTCCCCCGATTCATTTTCGAAATGTAATACACAAACTCCCCGAGTTTCTCCCGGTGATATTTCAAATACTCGCCTTACTAGCCTGATAGCAACACGCCAACAAAAAACCGGTTTTGTTTCATCGCCGTTTGATGTTGGGCTTTCTTCGGCAGCCCAATCTACCGCGCTCGTTATCGCTCAGACTCCCAATCCATTTTCCCCGTTACCCGTTATCACTGCGGATCTTTCGCAATCCTTGCCGGTTGTTTATGGCTTTACTTCGGCGGGATCGGCTATTACGCATTCATACGACCATGTCATGGATTGCCTGGTATAAACGCCGCCATTGGATTCGCAAGATTCCTTTTCGTGATCGGCATATACAAACGATGTTGCAAATATTGCCAATAAAAGAATCGTATATAAAGTAACTTTAGTCTTTTCGCTCATGATGTAGCCTCATTGAATGGAATGAATCCGTACCCCGCCTCTAACACCGGCAAGCAACTCATTGTTTCGTTATGAAATGATATCGGTGAATTGTTTAAATATAACCTGATATAACCACGACCCGCCCCATGCAGTTACAAGAATCATCATCAACACCACTAAACCATAAAATATTTTGTTAATCACTTCGCTATCTCCTGCAGTAAATAGATTTCAGATCCGGAATTGTTGGGAAACGCCGAATAATCCGACAAGCAAGATGAAACGCAAGGCGGATGGAGTGGAGGATATCATTGGGTGACAATATTGTGCATGCGCAACCCGCATCCTTGCTGTTTTTGAATCCATTAATTTATGGTGATGGATTTGGTTTCATCACAGGAAAAGTGTTGTGTCAAGACGTGACCCCTTGTTATTCTTTGGTATTTCAGATAGACCCACTTTAATCTTTGGAATTATGCTTTTCTGATTGTTGCAGTAGTGACTCATCAATACTTTTATTCGATAAAGGTATTGATGATATTTGATGTTTCAATAATGTTAGTGTTTCGTTAATTTCACCAATATTACTTTCTAAATTTGTTACACGCTGAAGCTGAGATTCTTTTTCTTTACCTATTTGTAAAAAATAAGCACCAACAGAAAATGATGTGCCAACTAATGACACTAAAATTATAATAACTGAAAATACCCAGAGAATGAGTTTAGTATGATGATAACCGGTTTTATTTTTATCTTTAGTTTTATCAATCCAAACAGATTCATGATTTAGCTTTAGAAGCTCGGACTCTAATCCAATAATTTGTCTTTCAATTACATATTCTTCTTCGTATTTGCGATATCGAGCATTGTCTTTATCAATTTTGTTATTTGTTACATATGTTATCGATAAGACTGATATAGCAATAAGGATTAGAGTAAAAAAAGAAACAACGACAAGAGCCACAGACTCAATCGATTTAGTTATAATAGCTCCAATAATAGCTCCATAAACTAAAACTATAGTAGTTAAAATTGATTTTAATATCTCAATAGTATCTTTTTTGTGGGCTATCTCAGATTGATGATAAGCTCTCATACCATCAAAACATTCTCTTTTATTTTGTAAGTGTTTTTCCTGACCCACGTTTTCTCTTCTTAAAAATAAAATTAATTTTTGTAACATGATCTTTTAACTTAGTATGTCAATGGATCACATCTTAATATTGTAGCCTTTACCGCGCGTAAAACGGGGTCAGGTACAGAATCAAGAATTCTTTCACTCAAGAACGTAGTGCAATAACTAAACTATAAAATTCGCATGATGATGAAGTTTTCATTATTTCTTAGTCTATCGTGAATGCTAAGTATGCGCAGAAATAACTCGCTCAACAACGTTTTCCGGTAACGATATGCAAGTAAAAGCCGCCGCAGGGTATAAATAATCTTCTCCCGATTCGTCGATGACACGAATTTGTGCGTGCTTTTCCGCATCGGCATCGGGTAGTATTTCGTACAGTTTGCGGATTTCCAGCGATACTTCATAGCCGCGATTGTCAATGCAAATTGCAAATTGATGTTTACTCATGGTGTTATATCCCTATAACGTTTGATTTTGAACTCACGCTTGCCGATACCGGCCGCTTCATACCAATGAATCTCGGCTTCCCGGATTGATCCATCCAGCAGGCGCACCATCGCATTACCTTTGCGTTTGCGCCAATTGCCCGGACCATGAATTTTTCGAAGCCGGTTTATCTCCCGGATACCGGAACCGCGGGCAATTGTTTCGGGCTGTTTGATTTCGCCAATAATTTCAAAGTCCATGCGAAATTCTAGCATGGCGAGCTAAAGCTGCTCAGTTGTTTATAGGCAAAATGCAATTGAATGCAGTTAGCCGAGTTGTTCCCGGTGATACTTCAAATGCTCGCCCATAAACGTACTAATGAAGTAATAACTGTGATCGTAGTCTTGGTGGTAGCGCAACGTCAGCTTTTGACCGGCTGCGGCGCAGGCGTTTTCCAGGCGGTGCGGGTGTAGTTGTTCGGCTAGAAATGGGTCGTTCAAGCCTTGATCGATCAGCAGATCCGGTATTCTGCGACCGTCTTCGATCAGCGCAGTGGCGTCATACTTGCGCCAGGTTTGTTGATCTTCACCCAAATAATTGCGGAATGCTTTTTGTCCCCACGGGCAGTGCATCGGCGCGCAGATCGGTGCAAAGGCCGAGACCGAGCGAAACAGTTCGGGGTAGCGCAACGCCAGGGTCAATGCGCCGTGCCCGCCCAACGAGTGGACGAAGATGCCGATGCGGTCAAGATCGGCGGGTAAATGTTCGACGATGATATAGC
>SXJH01000261.1 GCA_005779435.1 Nitrosomonas sp.
AGCGATGAATAGCCGGTACCAAAATCGTCCAGCGCGATTTCCACCCCCATTGTATTCAACTGGCCCAATGTCTTCGCCGTCTCGTCGACATTCTGCGCCAACATGCTTTCGGTAATCTCCAACGACAAGTAGCATGGATTGATCTCGCTTTCCGCTAAAATACGGGAAATATCCGACAGCAATGCCTTATGCCGGAACTGCCGGACGGAAAGGTTGATTGCGATTCGCGGCACTTCGTAACCTTGTTCCAGCCATGTTTTGATCTGCAAACACACCGTTTTCAATACCCACTCTCCAATCGGCACGATCAAACCGGTTTCTTCCGCCAATGTAATGAATTTTACCGGCGGAATTAATCCTAATTCAGGATGTTGCCAGCGTAGCAACGCTTCCATACTTGTCATCTTACCGGTCGGCATATTGAACACCGGCTGGTAATGCAATAGCAATTCATTGCGCTCCAATGCGCGGCGCAGATCGACCCCTAAAGCGTATCTTTCCGCCGCCTGCCGATTCATTTCCGCTGCGAAGAATTGATAGTTGTTACGCCCGGATTCCTTGGCGTGATACATGGCAATATCGCTGTTCCTAAGCAGCGTATCCACTTTATCGCCGTCCGCCGGGAATATGGCGATGCCGATACTGGCGCCGATATGCAGCTCTTCTTCTTGAATAAAATAAGGCTGCATCAATACATTCAATATTTTTTGCGCCACAGTGGCTGCGTCCGCAGCGCCGGAAATATTGTCCAGCACGACGATGAACTCGTCCCCGCCCTGCCGCGATACCGTATCCTCGCCGCGTACGCAAGCTGACAACCTTACCGCAATTTCCTTCAACAGCAGATCGCCCACATCGTGGCCCAATGAATCGTTGATAACCTTGAAATAATCCAAATCCAAGAACATCACCGCTGTCTGCTCGTTGTGCCGCCGATCTCTTGCCAGCGCTTGCGCGATACGATCCTGAAGCAGGTTTCGATTAGGCAAGCCGGTCAGTATGTCGTGAGTCGCCATATGGCTTACGCGTTGCTCCGCCCGCATGCGTCCAAGCCATTTCCCCAAATCCTCCGTAATGAGATCGATCAGGTCCTGCTCCTCGGGCAATAAAAAAGGTTCGTTTTGCAGATAGAATACTTGCAGTTTTCCACTGCCGAAGTTATCGCCGTTAATTTTGATCTCCGAACTCAGGCCGTGCGCAAGATCGCTGATATAGTTGGCGGAGACATACTGTTTGTCGTTAATTTCAATTTTGACGACAGTAAGCTCCGGGAATTGCATGGCGCGCGTCAATTCGACAATGATCTGCTGGCAGATGCAATCGACTGTCGCAGTCGGCAGCATATTGCGGCGAATCTCATAAAGACAAACGGTCTCTTTTAAACGCTCGCGCAGCATCTCTTCCTGGCGCTTGCGCTTAGTGATATCGACCCGCACCGAGAGATAACCGTCAATTTTTCCGAGTTTGTTCTTCAGAGGGACAATGGTTGAATCGACCCAATATAACTCGCCATTCTTGCGGCGATTGCAAACCTCCCGATGCCAGCTAATGCCGTTTGCAACCGCTGCCCACATCTCCGCCCAGAAAGCCTTGGAGTGCACCCCGGAATTGATTATGCTGTGATCCCGTCCGATCAATTCTTCCATGCTGTAGCCGCTGACCTCGCAAAATTTCGGGTTAGCCAGCGTAATGATTCCACGACGATCCGTAATCGATACCAATGCGAGTTCGCCGACGGCTTGAAGATAAATCGCCGATCTGGGATCGACTTCGATTTCCTTCACATGGGTAATGTCGCGTGCAATTTCAGACACGCCGACGATCTTTCCGGTTTTGTCCTTAAGCGGCGATAGGGTTGCCGAGATATAAACGATATCGCCGTCTTTCCGCATTCTCACCGTTTCGTATTGTTCGATCTTCTCTCCGCACCCAACCCGGCTGAGAATCTGCGAATGTTCCTCTAAACGATCCGGCGGCAAAAGCATGGCCATCGTTTGACCGACTGCATCGGCTGCCGTATAGCCGAATATTTCCTCCGCCGCCGGATTCCAGCTCATGATAACGCCATCCAGCGTTTCAGTGACGATAGCATTGGGAGACGACTCAACGATGGCTGTCGATTGCGCTTGCAGCGTTAATTCGCTATTTAAGTCAGAAGGGTTGTGCATTCCGTATGCCTTTTTTACACATTGTCCGTCGATTATGTTGCTATTGAATAAGTTATGGAATTACCGGATTATTCGCCGCAACGACAAATCCCGAATAATTCAGCGGCTCATTCGCCGAATAACCGCATTCATTATTGTGAAACCCTAAAACCGACCCATACTGCCAGTGAGGTTTTTATCATATACGGCCAATAAGTGTAAAAATTTAGAACGCAGAAAAATATCGATGCGAACAGGGGGTAATTACCCACCCGCTTTTATCCGTTGCCGTCAGCGAGCCTCGCACAGAAATCCGATAACAAGCGCTTTCAATCGATCGTTATCGGGGTAAGTGAAGGATGGTTCGTAACGTTTTACTTATCACTCTCGCTCTACTTGCCGCAAGCCGCTTTCCATTCCGCTTCGTCGATGCTGCCCGGCAGCACCGGCTCCCATTTTTGCGGCTGGTTATAGGATCGGATCAGATCGCCGTTTTCCATATTCCAACTGAAAAACGAATACGCCAGTTTGCGCATTTGCTTTTGCTTGCAATCGTATTCGCGGCGTATTTTCTCGGACAGGTATTCGACGCCGGATGTTTTTTGCACGGCTTGATAATCGAACAAAATCCACATCTTGGCCCGTTCGTCCACTTTGCGAATCGATACCTGGTCTGCGTAAGCCGTATAACCGCCCCTTTCACCGCTTTCGCCCACTTTAGTCCATTCCGCCGTCGCGTGGGTGCTGATGAGGGCCAACGCTAACGCTACAAGTTTTTTCATGATGATTATCTGATTGTCCTATGTCGATGCATGTCGATCCGATCTCACAGGCTGTTAAGGAGACACTGATTAATTCGTCACACCGGCGAAAGCCGGTGTCCAGTTCGTTGATTTTTTCTGGATTCCGGCCTTCGCCGGAATGACGAATTCAGAATTAATCAGCATTTCCTTAAGAAAACGCTGAAAATTAAAAACGAAGGCGAATTCTCACACTATCGCCGGGCAAATGCAATTGACCGCAAACCGATTGCGCGCGCATGCAGGTGCAAATCGGAACCGGATGCTTTATGCTTCGCGCATTGAGCAATCGACTTTGAATCAAACTTAATCCTGGGAGGTAACGCAATGGAACAGCACAACGATACAGCCGCAACACAAGTGAATATTCGCATGCAACAAGGAGAACACGCAGGGCAACCGATTTATGCCAATTTTTCGTCAGTTCAACCCGGCCAGGGAGTCGTGATCGTCGACTTCGGCTTTCTCGATCCGCAAACGGTTGCCACCATCACCCGGCTGGCGCGATCCGGGGAGAAAATGCCCGACACCATCGGCGCGAGGATGGCATGCCGCGTGGCGCTCAGCGTCGAGGCCGCCAATAATCTGGCGCAACAGTTGAATCAATTATTTCAAAAAAATAATTAAGGCATTCTATCCGGAGAAATCAAATGACCGATGAGAACAACACCATGACCGGAATCGCGGCGGAGGCTTCGCAATCCGCAAAGCAGATTAACGTCCAAATGCACTGGGCCGGAAATACCGGACAGCCGGTTTATTCCAATTTTGCAACGGCCAGTGCGGCGCAAGGCGTCGTTATTGTCGATTTCGGCTTTATCGACCCCGGTGCGGCCAATGCGGTGAACCAAGCTCTAAAATCGGGAGAGAAAATATCGCAAACGCTGGATGCAAAGCTGACTTTCAGAATGTCGCTCAACCCCGAAACGGCACAGAAGCTATCGCAGCAACTCAGCCAAGTATTGGCGCTCGGCTCGGCTACGGCAACACCCGTTGCAGCCGGGAACGAAAGCAATGCAACCGCAACAAAGGAAACCGGTTCTTCCGTTGAAAAACCCGCAGATCGGGCCGCTCAGAAAAGCGAAAGCGGCGGCTTCCGCTTTCCGTGGTCGAAGAAGAAATAATTCCGCTCTTGAACCGATAGATTCCTCACAAAATCATTGCTTGCGGCCGGTATCTCCTTGCGGTTTTTCCGGCTCTTGCTTGGGGATGTCGAAATTCTTTTTAGCGACAGCCTGCGCATGCGTAACTTTGACCATGCCGGTTGCTAAAATTTCGCTCCGATTGATGTCATTGACGCTGATACTGTGCTCGCCCACCGGCACGCCGTTCAAGGTATAAAAACCGTCGCTGTCGGCAACGGCATGCGCTTGATGCGGCAGTTCGGTCAGAAATACCTCTATCGCTTTGCGATTCCCTGCTTTTGCATCGTCGGGATCGATTTTGACCATACCGGCGATCGCACCGTACTGCGGCACTTCGTTGGTTTGCGGCGTGATTTTGTTCGCTACCGAGCGCACCATCAGCAAAATGGTCTCGGACGCAAATCCGGCAGTAAACGCTAACACGACGGCATTGGTGGTGCTGCCGGGTTCGATCATATAGTACGCAAGAATCGCCAGGAAAGGCGCGGAAATGAATTGCACCATATGAAAGATCAAGTACTCGCGGAATTCGTATTGCGACAGCCTGGGTTGCTGCTCGGTGGCGATATGCTCCGACCCCGCCTGTTTTTGCAGCTCCGGAAGCCGCCGCGTCAAACTGATACTGCCGCCCATCAACGCCATGATGATGAAATACAGCGGAATCAGCAGTCCGTCTTTTACTTCGCAGGTTACCGATTTTCCGTATTCGTCATCGCCACCCTTACATCGCTCTACATATCCACCGATATTGATTGCCCAGGCATAGCCGACTCCAGGTTGGGTTGATTGGACTGGTTGCGATAAATTCTTATTCCCGCTTTCATTGCCGGGTGGCGGCGCGGGTTGTTCTGCTCCCTCGCCTATCGTGTCGATAGGTCTCGGTTGCTGCGTTCCGTGCGCCTCGTGCTTCATCTCGTTCGCCGGATTAATCAACGCCTCCTTACCTTTGTTGCTTTCCTGGGCAGCACCGCCAGTATTTTCTTTGGGGTTGCAGCGCAGATTTTCCGCTTTACTATCCAGAGTACATCCGATAAATACCGCAATCGGCCGTTCCCGGAGCGTATCGAGATATGATTTTGTATCTGACTTGGCCGATGCGTTCTGCGCAGCACTAAAAAGAGGCTTAGTAAACGGATAGAAAGTCAATAAAAGAGATATCAACATGAAACTGTAAGCGAATATCATCCATTTGTTGCGTTGCTGCGATCTGGCTTCTTCTATTTCTTTCCTTGCCTCTTGATCGGCTTCAGCGGAAACCGCCTGAATCGGTTCGGTGTAAATTTTCACGAAGATGATGCACATGAAAATCACAATCGGAAGAATAGGAATATCGCCATTTTTGATCCACAGAAAAACGGCAAACAAAAAATTAACAATATACGCGGCGACCCATCGTGGATTTTCTTTCATCCATTCTTTCGCTCGTTCGGAAATCGTCCATCCGCACACCCATTTGTAGAAATCGCGCAGCATCTTTTTAGCGGCATTTCCCGGGTTATTCTCGCTCATCTCATCCCCCTCTTTTTAAGTTGACAGAAGCAATTATGTAATGTTTTTATAGCGTAGCGTTAACGCACTATAGCGGAAAGCGTCATTCAATCCAAAATATGCCCACCCAGCAGCAGCGTAATGAATTTCTCGCGCGTTTGCTTGGACGAGTCGCGATAGAGGGTATATTTTGCGTGCCGCTCCGGTTGTTCCGGGTCCATTTCGATACCCCAAAGCGGCGCAACGGTTGTCGGCAAATTGGAATAGCGCACATCGACGAGCACGTTCGGCTGTTGCGGACGGATCGCGACCAAACCGGCTGAGAATTGGGTAAAGCGTGCGATGTCTCCCGCCAAAACCGACGACGGCGGCAATCCGTTCATGTCGCGCGCCAATACGAATTTCTCAATCGACTCGCCCGGATAAATAAGCGGCGCGGAGAACAAACCGACGCGAACGGCATCCACATACAATCGGCCGTCATATTCATAAATCGAGCGCCACAGCACCAAGTTGGCGAGCGTCGGTTTTACCAGCAATTCTTCCGCGCGATGCCCGCGTTCGGCAACCAGCGATTGCGCCACGGTTTCGGCGCGTTGCAACTGCAGCCAGCCGAACGACATATACGCGGCGGCAAGCAATAATCCGATGCGCGCCGCACGGTGCGAATACTTTTTGTAAGCCAAGATCGCAGCAGCCAATAGGATCGACGTAAAAACCGGGTCGATCACCGAAATGGCGTTCCATGCGATGCGTTCATCGCTCAACGGCCAGAGCAGATGGGTGCCATAGCTGGTAAAAGCATCCAGCACGCCGCTCAAGCAATAACCGAGGAAGGCAAACAGATATAAACGACCGAAAGACAATCGCTTGCGCAACAACGGCCACAACAGCAGCGCAACAATCAGCGCGCCAAGCGGCACAAAAAACAGCGAATGCGTAAAGTGACGATGAAATTCGATGTTGAGCAGCGGATCGTTCTCCGATTGAATCAAAATATCCACATCGGCGGCGATCCCGGCCAAAAAACCGATGCCTGTGGCAATGCGCGCTTCCTGCCGCTGCGCGCCCGATTGCGCCATCGCGGCGCCGAGTAATCCTTGCGTCAGTAAATCCATACGGTAAAAAATCCTTTGTAGCGGTCAAAAAATCGGACCGAATTGGAAGCGGTATAGTTTATTGGTTATTGCCCGGAAACGCATTGCTTAATTTAGCAAATCAAGCTTTCCTGGTATGATAAGGGCTATTTTTTATTACAGTAAAACGATAATGACACAAGACGAACAAAAACGCGCGGCCGCAGCCGCCGCAATCGAATATGTCCCGGCGGGCAGCATTGTCGGCGTGGGCACGGGTTCCACAGCGAATTACTTCATCGACGCATTGGCCAAGATCAAGAATAAAATCGAAGGTGCGGTGGCCAGCTCGGACGCCACGGCGCAACGCCTGAAGCAGCACGGCATCGAAGTAATGGATCTCAACAACGTGTCGGACATTCCGGTGTATATCGACGGCGCCGATGAGATTACCGAAAACCTGCATATGATCAAAGGCGGCGGCGGTGCGCTGACGCGGGAAAAAATCGTTGCAGCGGTGGCGCGCAAGTTTATTTGCATTACCGATCAATCCAAGCTGGTCAATGTGCTGGGCAATTTCCCGCTGCCGGTGGAAGTGAGTCCCATGGCGCGCAGCTATGTTGCGCGCGAGATCGTTCATCTGGGCGGACATCCGGCGTTGCGCCAAGGGTTCATCACCGATAACGGTAACGTGATTTTGGACGTGCATGGTCTGTCAATTTTGAATCCGGTCGAACTGGAAGGCACGCTGAATCAAATTACCGGCGTGGTAACCAACGGCCTTTTTGCCCGCCGTCCGGCGAATACGCTGCTGCTCGGCACCGATAACGGCGTTCGCACTATTTCTCTTTGATTCGATGAACCAAGCGTTACTGACAGCGTCTACCTGAAATTTCCACCTTCAATACCCCCATAGGTGCAAGATGATTCAAAACAAAGAACATATCTCGAAGCAATTCGACGCCAATCTGGAAGAAGTGCGCACCCGCGTACTGCAAATGGGCGGGTTTGTCGAAGAACAAATCGAGTATGCAATCGAGGCGCTGACCACCGGTAACGAGGAACTGATCGATCAAGTCATCGCCCGCGATCACCGCGTCAATGCGATGGAAGTTTCAATCGACGAAATTTGCAATCAAATCATCGCACGCAGACAACCCACCGCAAGCGACTTGCGCATGATTATGATGGTGATCAAAACCATCACGGATTTGGAACGCATCGGCGACGAAGCGGCGAAAATCGCCCGCATGGCCAAATTGATTTATTCGACCGACCGCATGCAAATTCCACGTTTTAATGAAATCAAACATGTCGCGAGTATTGCGGTCGACATGCTGCACAAATCTTTGGATTCTTTTGCGCGGCTGGATTTGAACGCGGCGGCGCAAATCGTGCGTCAGGATGAGCTGGTCGACGAGGAATTTCGCTCCATCCTGCGCCAATTGATTACTTTCATGATGGAAGATCCGCGCAAAATCTCAACCTGCCTGGAAATCGTGTTTATCGCCAAAGCCATCGAACGCATCGGCGATCACGCAAAAAACATGTCGGAATACGTTGTTTACATGGTCAAGGGCAAAGATGTGCGCCATGTGACCGCCGACCAGATCGAGCAAGAAATCAGGGAATAATTTTAGGGGACACAACAATTCGTCACACCGGCGAAAACCGGTATCCAGTTCGTTGATTTCTCCGGATTCCGGCCTGCGCCGGAATGACAAATCCAAAATAAATCAGCGTTTCCTTAGTTATCTCTCATCTGCGCGATAACCAATTTGCGCGTGTCGTAGGCTTCTCCTAACCCCGGATCGATAATGGCGAATCCGGCATTCGCTTGCAGAAAACCGAATCCTTTTTCATCCCCTCGGGCGAGATAATCGTTGATCGCAAGTTTATATGTTCTCCGTGGATCGATTGCTGTATTGCCGACTCGCCACTCGCCGCCGGTTTGCTGCACGTTGGCCGATTGCAGAAAACCGCCGGAACCGGAACGCGCCTTTCCTTGTTCCAGCATTTTTATCAGCAAGCCGCCTGTAATTGCGGCCAACTGAACCCGCCCTTCGAACGGCATGACGCGCAAAATGTCGTACTGGGTGATTTTCCCTGGCGGCAGCACGTCGTCGATGCGGATCGAGCCGCTGTTATAAATCGACAACTCGGCTTCGGGATACGCGCGCAACATGCTTTTTGCGATCAAGCCGGTCAAATTGGTTGAACGATAGCGCACACTGGATTCCAAACCGTCCAACGCTTCGGCGGTCGTTGTCACCACCGCTTCCGGTTCAAAACCTTGGGCACGGAAAGCATCGAAGGCGATTGTCATCCAGCGATCCACCACGGTTTTAAGCGCAGGATCTTCCTCAAGGCTGTCGTTGATCGGCACAAAACTCGGCTTGATCTCGGTTTTCCCCGTTTGCGGATCGAAATAGAGATCCACCACATAAACCGAACGCACATTGGCGTCGCCTTTCAGCAGCGGCGTAAAGTTGCCGCGCCAATTCTGATGATTGACATGCTCATGCCCGCCCAGCAACAAGCCGATTTGCGGGTATTGCTCGATCAACCGGATGTCGTCGCCGATCGACTGATGCGTGAGCGCGATAATGAAATCCGTCTGATCCTGCAATTGTTTGATCGGATCGGCAGCCGCCGCGAGCGGCTCGAAAAAACGGGCGTAGCCGATGTTATCGACCGCAAGCGTCAATCCGAACATACCGATTCTGAAGGTTTTACCGCTTTTTTGATCGTGAACGGGTATAACTGCGTACGGCTTTACGCCGTCGAATGCTTGACGATCCGCGTTCGTCACGTTGCTCGAAACCCAGGTGAATTGCGCTTCCTTAACCCGCTGACGGAACTGCGCCTCTTTAAGATCGAACTCATGATTGCCGAAAGTCGCATAATCCAGCTTGAAATGGTTTAACACATCCACCATTTGCCGCCCGGCCAATTTCCCGCCATCGTATGGCGCCGTGCCGACAGCCGACGGATTGAACAAATCGCCGCCCAAAGTCGTGACGGTATTGGGATTACGCGCCAGCAGCCGGTTGCGCAACGTGGCAACGCGCGCAATACCTCCTTCCTTGCCGCCGCTCACCGGGGTTATTTCGTAGATATCGTTGAAGTGCAGAATGGTGACCTGTATTTTGCCGTCCGCGCGATCCACCGGGGATTGCGTGGCGCAAGCAGCCAAAACGACGCCAAAAACAAAAACAGCGAATATTCTTTTCATCATGTTATTGTCACCTCGCTTTTTAAAAGTTCGCAAATTCTAAAACGAACTGTGATCTTTCTCACGCTTTATTGAATTTATACTGCCATGTACCGCAGATTCTTAAGATAGAATATGAAGTGCAAAGCCTTGCATAGAACCGGGCACACGCTTCAAGCTGGACGATTCGAGTTGAATCCGGGAGATTATCATACGGCTCTCCGGGTTCCTGACTGTACTGATACCAACGAAATCAAGTAAAGGGAGAATCATCATGAAACAACATTCCACACCGCCGAAGAAACGGCTTTTTCCAAACACCCTCGGCCTTATCGCCATGATCGCGCTTTCGGCTTGCTCGCTGATACCGGAAACCGATCCCGAACGCAGCGGAGCGACTGTCAGCCAAGATCCGTTCGGCGACAATTACGCCTCGATCCGTTACCTTGAACAAGGATGGAAAGCCGAGGACAGCAACTGGTTCTATAACACCACGCAAGGATCCGATTTAATGCCTTACGATTTCTTCATGGTATTGGAGAAAGAAGACGGCGAGCTTTTCCGTTCCAACGAAAACATGAATCTCTACCGCTATTTGCCCCGCAAAGCCTCACCGGGCAATCCGGACGGATTACCGGTCGGTTGGGTAAAAGACGATTACAAAGGCCAGGAATACGTCGGCCTGACCTGTGCCGCATGCCATACCGGACAAATCAACTATAACGGCGTCGGCATTCGCATCGACGGCGGCCCGGCGAGCTCGGACATGGAACAAATCATGATCGGCTTGTCGAAAGCGTTGCAATACACGCGCAACAACGAAGAAGCCAAAAATCGCTTCGTCAAGAATGTACTGGCGCGCGGAAGCTACCGATCGGAAACGGAAGTGCTCGGCGAT
The DNA here is from genome assembly GCA_005779435.1 of Nitrosomonas sp. Taxonomy (GTDB): domain Bacteria; phylum Pseudomonadota; class Gammaproteobacteria; order Burkholderiales; family Nitrosomonadaceae; genus Nitrosomonas. Next base: position 10,769 of record SXJH01000261.1, read on the forward strand.
TTGGCAAAATTCGAACAGCAAATCACCAACTACACCATCATCAACCGCAGCCCGACGCCTTACGGTTACGCGCGCCTGGACGCATTCGGCCGCATCTACAACCGCGTGCTGGAGCATCTGATTAACGAAAGAGAATTGCGCGAGTTGCTGCGCGATCGCAAGATCATGCGCGACAAGAATATGAGCGATGAAGAACTCGATAAGATCATGGCGGACATCGACAAAATACCAACCGGCGAGCAGCGTGGCCGCATGTTTGCGCGCCTCACCGAAAATCTGACCAAATGGCAGTTGGGTCGTTTACGCCACGCAATATTCAATCCCGCCAACGCACCGGTCAGCTATCCGTTCCTGTGGGACATTCCGCAGCATGATTATGTGCAATGGAACGGCCTGGCGGCCAATGCGGGCCTAGGCCCCGTCGGGCGCAACACCGGCGAGGTGATCGGCGTATTCGGCACGCTGGATTGGACCGAAGAAAAGGGTTTCAGCATTTCCAATTTGATCGGCGGACAAAACACCGGCACCAAAATCAGCTTCGAATCGTCGGTCAACGTGCACAACCTGCGCAAAATCGAATCGCATTTGCAGAAACTGCAATCGCCGCAATGGCCGGAAGATATCTTAGGCGCGATCGATAAACAACGCGCATCGCGCGGAGAATCGCTTTTTAACGAATATTGCGCGAGCTGTCATGCCAATATCGTGCGCGACGACCCGGATCGCCGCATCGTCGCCAGCATGTCCCGCGTCGGCGATGTCGGCACCGATCCGGTTATGGCTGAGAACAGCTTCACCCGCATGGGATATTCCGGTATTTTGCGCAACCAGTACGTCGATGTCGGCGTCGGCAGTATTCTGCTGGACCAAAAAGCACCCGTTGCGGCACTGCTGACCAAAGCAACATTGAATGTCGTCGCCACGCCGGATCCGGACAAATTGTTTTTCCAGCGTTGGCTGGATTGGATTGCGGATCTCGCAACCGCGTTCTTCCACAACGAAATCAAATCGTCGATCAAGCAAGGAAATTACGATCCGGATACCACCGCGAAACCGCTGGCTTCGCTAAACGCGTATAAAGGACGCGCTTTAAACGGCATCTGGGCAACCGCGCCGTATTTGCACAACGGTTCCGTGCCGACGCTATACGACTTGTTATTACCGGCAACATGCGGGAGCGATTCGAACGATGGCGAATGCCGTCCTGAAAAATTCGAAGTCGGGTCACGCGAATTCGACCCTGTCAAAGTCGGACTCAAAAGCAGCGGATACAACGGTTTTGTCTTCGATACCAGCTTAAAAGGCAATAGCAATCATGGTCACGAGTATACGACCGGAAAAACGCCGCAACCGAATGGAAAAATCTTAAAGTCGCTCACCAAGGAACAGCGGCTGGATTTGCTGGAATATCTCAAGACACTGTAGCTTGGCAATTGCTTGAGGGATTCGTACGGCAAACGACGGTCGTTCACGGATTCCTCAGCCCTATTTACCGACCGCAAGGAGCAATGAAATGAATACTTCCTATCTTGAACAATACGATGCAGCACCCGAGGCGGACAAATTCCGTTTGGTGCGCCGTTGGCTGGATACCGAACCGTTGCCTTTTTTCAAGGAATTGCGCGAACAGCGCCCCATTTTAGTAACGCCGGAATGCACGCTGGTTACGCGATTTGACGATGTGCGGGAAATCTTGCAGTTGTACAAAATTTTTACGGTAAAACCGTATGTGCCGAAAATGGACAACTACCTGATGGCGCATGACGACGATGCATTGCATACCCGCGAAAAATCGTTGATGCAGTTTATGCTCAATCGCGATGACTTGCCCAAAGTACGCACCATGGTCGCAGACATCGCCGGCAGTATATTAAATAACGCCAACGGCAACATCGAAGTCGTCAACAGATTCTGCCGCATGGTTCCCGCCACGTTGGTGCAACAATATTTCGGACTGACCGGAGCAAAAAGGGAGGATCTGATCGAATGGTCGTACTGGAACCAGTACGACACTTTTCATAACCACCCGTTCGATTTGTTATCGCCGGAAATGTCGAAACAGATTGTCTACCGGCACAACGAAACATCGAAAAAACTGGGCGACTATATCACCATGTTGATCGCAAAACGCTTTCTGGCAGTGAAAGCGGAAAAACTGACTTTCTCGACCATCATTAAATTGCAAGACGATATCGTGACAAGAATGCTGCGCACCGGTTTTGCCAAGGAATCGGATTTCGATATCAAGCGATTGGGTGTAAACGCGGGCGGTCTGCTGATCGGCGCGATTGAAACCACTTCGCAAGCGGTCGCGCAAATATTGCAATATATTTTTCAACACCCGCAATGGCTGTCAGCGGCAACAGCCGCCGCACAGAAAGCGGATCCCACGGAATTTGACGGTATCGTCTGGGAAGCTTTGCGTTTTGTGCCGATTTCCTCGTATTTGTTCCGTCTCACGGCAAGCGAGTACACGATTGCAAAAGGCACGGATCACGAAACGACTGTTCGTCCCGGCACTTACGTGCTGCCGGTAACACAATCTGCCATGTTCGATGAACGCGCCTTCGAGTCGCCCGAGGCATTCATCCCGCACCGCAACTGGTATCACTATTTTCACTTCGGATTTGGCGATCACGAATGCCTGGGACGCTACGTCGGCATGGTCATGATTCCCGAGATGGTGCGCCAAGTACTATTGAAGAAAAGTATCGCCCCGCAAGGCAATATCGATTACAAATCGGGACCGTTTCCCGAATCGTACACGCTATCCTGGACGCCGCAATAAGTTATTTGCGGTTGTATAAAACAACAATGCTCTACCGCACAATACGGTAGAGCATCGCACTCGCTGCTGATTTAGTAGTTTGATTTATCTTCGGTAGATCTCGCTTTACCGCCACCTTCCTGATCCCCGGCAGGAATTTGATGGAAAGGCTGAATCGTTTTGCCATAAGCTTCAGGATCCGGTGTCTCCGGCGCGGTCGGTTTGCCGCCGCATGCAACCAACGCAACAATCGCCAATACTGCAAATAAATGTGTAATTTTCATATCAAAACCTTCCGAATGTTAATTAATATTGTTTTTTGTAACAACGCTTGCAGAATACCGATAACACCGATACAAAATATTGATCTGAATCAAATGGACGCAATCTCGATAAACACCCATGATAAATAGATGCCGCGATTCCGATGGCGCAAATCCAAATTTGCTTCTACAGCACGCTGAATGATTTTGTTGCACCGGTATTGAGCAATCAAACAATCGTTCACCGTTTTGATCGCAAGGCCTCGGTCAAGGATATGATCGAATCGTTCAATGTGCCGCACCCGGAAATCGGGCAAATTCCGGTCAATGGAACGGCAGTGGATTTTGATTACATCGTGCAGGACGGCGATAACATTGCAGTTTATCCTGCTGCAGCAAGTCCCGCAGTATCCCCGCAAATCCGGCTTCGGCCCGAAATGCCGCAACCGCCCGCCTTTGTCGTCGACGACAACCTTGGCAAGCTGGCGCGCTATTTACGCTTGCTCGGATTCGATTGCCTGTACCGCAACGATTATCACGATCAGGAAGTAGCCAGGATAGCCAACAAGCAACAGCGCACCGTACTGACGCGCGACCGGGCGCTGCTGCAACGCAAGATCATCGTCTACGGCTATTTCGTGCGCTCGGACAAACCCAAGCTGCAAACCCGCGAGGTGCTGCACCGATTCAATTTATACGCTTGGATCAAGCCGTTTACACGCTGCACGCATTGCAACGGCTTATTGGCTGCAGTCGATAAGCAAACCGTCGCACATCGCTTGCAACCGCTTACCCGGCAATATTACAACCGGTTTCTGCTGTGCCGGGATTGCAACCGGATTTACTGGCAGGGCAGTCATTGCGAGCGAATCCAGTATTTGGCAGATCAATTTTGGTCCGAAAAAGAATAACATTGTCACAAATTGCGGTTGCGTAATCTATGATTTATCTTATTCGGTTTATTTTTCACAATCCGCCGGTACCCGATAATGAATGATTTTTTCGAAACCAACACTGCGCAATTAAAGCACGAATTTCCTTCAATCCAGGAAATCAACCTTGTGCACAAAGATTTTTTATATCGCCAGGGCGAAACGCACACCCATGTTTTTTGGATCAACAGCGGGATTGTAAAGCTATCGCATCTGACGGTAACGGGAACCGAAATTACCATCGCTTTGCTTAAAAAGGGCGAAGTGCTCGGATATTTACCCAACACTGCCGGACATCAAGCAATGGAAGAAACTGCGCAAGCAATCGGAAACGTCAGTTGCTATCGAATGACCTGCAACGATTTCAAGGCAATGCTGTTGCAACACACGCAACTGATGTGGCTTGTTTTTGAGCAGACTTACGTGCGCAAGCATAAGATCGAACGCAAACTCAGAACTATTCTGACGCAGCCGGTTGAAATGCGCCTTGCAGCAACGTTATTGGAGCTGGCTGAAATGTTCGGGATACAGTGCACACACGGCTATGCACTGGAAATTCATTTGACCCAGCAAGATGTAGCGGATCTGATCGGCGCCAGCCGTCCAGTCGTCAGTACGATCCTGAATGATTTTAGAAATCGCGGCATGCTTGACTACACCCGTGACCAGATTTGCATCAATGATGCAGCACTGGTTGATTTTTATCATGCAAAGTAATGCCTATTTCCGTAATCGTTGTGTTCTGTAACTAACAGACATTGCGGTAGCGCTGTATTAATGTAGTGCTGCAGGCAACCACTGGCGTTGCCCATCATCAATACAGGAGCATTGATATGAAATTAATCTCGCCGCGTACGCACGGGTATCTCGATTTTCTGACCGTAATTTTATTTTTACTGGCCCCGACACTGTTCGGATTAAATCAACTGCCTGCTTTGCTGGCATACAGTCTGGCGGTCGTTCACCTGATTGTGACATTGACATCCGATTTCCCTTTCGGCATCGTCAAAATCATTCCCTTCCCGATTCATGGATGGATCGAACGCATCGTCGGCCCTACGCTGGTCGCCGTTCCTTTTATTTTAGGTTTCGCCGCTGATGAAATTGCGTGCAATTTTTATATCGCCGTCGGGGTCGTCATTATTGCGGTCGGTTTATTAACGGATTATCAGGGCAAATCAAGCTAAAGAAACGCTGATTAATTGGCTGTACGAGCGAATCACTTCGTTGCGCGGCACTCGCTCCCTCGCCTATCTTATTGATATGTCTCGGTTGCTGTGTTCCGTGCGCCTCGTGCTTCATCTCGTTCGCCGAATTAATCGGCGCGCCCCCTAACAATCCGTTGCAGCAGCATACTACGGCGCATTGCGTTGCGACGGATCTTTCTTGAAAGCTGGCGCAAGCGCGTACGGATCAGCTTCGATACGATGTTTGCGTGCAGCCGATGCCCACCACTCAAGCTGATTAAAAGTTCTGCCAAAATAGCCAGCCCAAGCTTCGGCATCCGCGCTTTCCAGGAAAGTTCCGCCGCTATCGAGCACTTCCTGCGCTTTAGGGATATGAATCATAGCCGATACCGGCAAACAGCCAAGCTCGGATAGAAAGCTGCGCATCCCTACCGCAGCTCTGACACCGCCCCACTGACCGGCGGAATAGGTAACGATCGCGCTCGGCTTATACGAAAACAGCGAGCTGCCGAAATGATTCAGCAAATGCGCTAATGCCGGACTCATGGAATGATTGTATTCCGGACTGACCATGACATAACCGTCGGCATTGCCGATTTTTCCCGCTAAGGATTCGAGCTGCGGCGGCGCTTTGCCATGCGCATAAGCGAAATGCGGCTTGAAAACCGGTGGAAAATCAAAATCAAGCGGATCGATCAATTCAACCGAATGGATTCCTTGGCCGATTTGCGCGACGCAAGCGCGCGCCACTCGCAATCCCAGCCGTACTGGCTGCGGGGGTGCGCTGTCACGCGCCGATCCGAGAAAAACAAGCAATTTCAGAGACATTATCGGCTTCTAATGAATAAATAGCGGTGTTGAATCGTGTTCATGAATGCCAAAACAATTTCGACCGCGCCAACGGCTTCCAGGCGCCGCCGGATAAACCGGTCTGCTCCGCAGCCTTGCCTTCCAGCACGCCGCATATTCGTCCGAGCGCGAACCCGAGTTTGGCGGATCGCTTCGGCAACCGCTGCAGCAATTGCTGCCCGGCAATCAGATCGTTGGCATACCCCAGTTCATCCTGCAATGCCGATAACGCGGCCATGAATGGACCGGCTTGCTTTCCGTAGACTGGTGCGAAAGCATCGGCAACGTAGCGCATTTTCTTGGCGGCGATGCGCGCCCGGTGGCGTTGTTGCGGATTCAATTTGGCGAAGCTGCGGCAACGTTTGCGCAGTTTCTGCCAGCGTTGATTGAGCACGGTTTCCGACCAGTCTCCGGTATCCCGCTGCTGCATATCAATGGGCGGCGTCAAGAGACTGCGGCCAATATCGAGTAGCAGCCGGGCAAATTCAGGTTCACGCAACAAGGCTTGCGCTTGCTGCCGGGATCGCAAAGCGGCATCGTGCATCAGCTCAAGCGCCGCATTGCCGATCGTATGATTTTCCGGCGATGCGCCGGATAGCGGCGGCACTGCAGGCAAAGTTTGCTGCAAAAATACATCCCAGTCGCGTGCCGCATTCAATGCAGCCATCAATTCGCGCAGCGGCTGATGCCATTGCGGCACCGGTTGCCGCAATGATTTCACCAGCACCGCACCCGACAGCAGACGGCGCATGGCAACACGCAGTTGATGCAGGTATTCGCTATCGTGCGCCTGCTCCAGAAAACCCGGCACATTCGCGGTCAACTGCACCAGCGCCGCCTGCATGATGGCATGCCATGCTTCACTCGCCACTTGATCCCGGCTGATGTCAGGGTAAGCCATCTTGGATGGAGAAAGCTTGATCGCACCGCACAGCGTGTAACCACGCTGTGCCTTGCTGCGCGGCTCGACCTGCAGCGGCACTCGTTCCAGCAATTGCACAGCCAGATCGAACAAAAATTCCGGCGAACCGGATTTGAGCTCGATTTCCACTTCGCTGATATCCAGACTGGCTTCTGCGGCAAGGATTTTCCCGCTATCGAGTGCCACTTCGGCTTGCGCCTGCGGGTTACCGATTTGCCAGGTCGTGCGTTGAAATTCGGTGGTAAATACCGGTGCAATCTGTTTGAGTTGGATACCGGCAAGCAAATCCAGCGCCTCCAGCGGCAGCGAGGAAAAATCCGGCTGACTGCCGTCCGCAACGACCACTTCCCATTCCGGGCGACTCGTCAACGCACCCACCGATTTCGTTTCCGCTTTCAATGTTTGCATCCACTGATCGTCGACACGACGCATGCGCAAAGCAATGTGGCGTCTCATCAAATCAAACTGGGGC
>SXJH01000040.1 GCA_005779435.1 Nitrosomonas sp.
AACATTTGATGTACGGAGCAATGGCCTTTCCATAATAAAATTTTGGCTTTTTTGATTTGCTCCGGTGTTAAACCGCCCAAAGGCTCGTCGAAATTCCATACCGGCATTTCCTCCAACGGAATGCCTAATCGATGTCCGCTCCAACGACCAAGATGCTGATCGGGGAAAAACAACACCTTCTCGCGCTGTTTAAATGACCATTGCAATACTTTGCCTGCATTGCTGGAAGTGCAAACAATCCCTCCGTGATCGCCGCAAAAGGCTTTTAGGTCGGCCGAGGAATTAATATAAGTAACGGGTGTGACGATTTCATCCGGATCCAAAATCTCCGTCAGTTCGCGCCAAGCGCGTTCAACATTGGCGAGATTGGCCATGTCCGCCATCGAGCAACCGGCGGACATATCGGGAAGAATGGCGATCTGTTCCGGACTGGAGAGCATATCCGCAACTTCAGCCATAAAATGAACCCCGCAAAAAACCAGATAATCCGCATCGGTCTGTGCTGCAAGAAAAGACAGTTTTAACGAATCGCCGGTAAGATAGGCATGGCGGTATACATCGGCGCGTTGGTAATGGTGGGCTAGAATGACGGCGTGCTTTCCTAATGCTTTCTTGGCAGCCACAATGCGCTGTGCGCAGTCTTCGTCTTGCAGCAGATCGTACGATTCGAAATGTAAGGCGTGTTGTTGAGACATTATCGTTATTTGTGTCGTGATTTTAGTTTCAAAATGCTACGCCATTTTCATTGGGATTCATAAAACGGGTAAAAACGGCGAGACGCTGATTGAGTAAATGAAAATAAGTGTTCTGTTATAATCAAAAATTATGCATGAGAAATGGTAACGCAATCGAAGTTAATGAAGAGTCGGTTATATCTACATTGACACTGCGAGAAATTTTTAATGATCAGACGCCTCTATTCAAATATTAGTTCACCGCTCATATTTTTCATTGTGTTGGCATTATTGACCGTTTGGCTGGATTATGTCACCCGCCCGCCTGAACACGACAAAGGCGACGATCTATATCGCAATCCGGATTATATTGCAGAAAATATCGTCGGTGTTCGTATCGATCATACACAAGACATTCAGCGTCAATTTTCTGCGCGGACGCTTTTGCATTATCTCAATGAAGAAGTTACTCAACTGAATCATATCAGTTTCGTCAATCTGGATCCCGAAAAGCCGTTCATGCATATATCGGCCGATCGAGCGCTCGTAAAAGAAAAAGGCAAGCGCATCGATTTGATAGAAAATGTGACTGCGGTGCGTGGAACAAGCGACGATAAGAGCAAGATTACTTTGGTAACCGATTTTTTACACCTCAATCCGAATGAAAATCTGATTACGACGGATCATGCAGTGACAATAACCAGATTCAAAACCAAAATAGAAGCAAAGGGATTGGAATTCAATAACCGCATTGGAGAAATGAAATTATTGTCGGCGGTAAAAGCCGTTAATAATAAGTGATTAAATAAAATGAAAATATTGATCATGATGGTTTTTTTGGCATTGCTACCAATCCAGTTCGCTGCTGCAGAGCGTGCAGATCGCGAAAAACCAATGTATCTGGAAGCGGATCGCGCGACGGTCGAAGATGTAAATCGCAAGGAAGGAAGCCGGATTAGTACGTTTATCGGCAACGTCGTCTTAACCCAAGGAACCCTGCGTATTCTTGCGGATAAAGTGGTGATGAAAGAAGATGCGCAGGGATTCCGGCATGCAACTGCGACCGGAAACCTGGTAAGTTTTCGTCAGAAGCGCGACGGCATGGATGAATATGTCGAAGGTTGGAGCGAGCAAGCGGATTACGACAGCAAAACCGACAAAATTGAATTATTCCGGAAAGCGCGATTGAAGCGCGGTTTCGATGAAGTGCAGGGCGATTATATTTCCTACAACATGAGCACTGAGTTTTTTCAAGTCACTGGTAGTAAAGAACGCGGCGTTGAATCGGGAACGGATAAACGGGTGAGAATTACCATACAGCCCAAAAACAAATCCGAGTAAGAGTTGCATCAATCAATGTAATGTCTGTAATGAGTGAATTAAAAGCCTCTAATTTAAAGAAGCGCTATAAATCGCGCGCTGTGGTGCAGGATGTTTCTTTTTCGATTAACAGTGGCGAAGTGATCGGATTATTGGGTCCGAATGGCGCTGGAAAAACGACTTGTTTTTATATGATTGTCGGTTTGGTGCCTTTGGATGACGGTAGCGTTTATCTAAACGAACAAGATTTGAGCCAATTGCCGATTCATCGGAGGGCGAAGCTGGGGCTAAGTTATCTGCCGCAGGAAGCTTCCGTTTTCCGTCGTTTGACAGTTGAAGAGAATATTCTGGCGGTATTGGAATTGCAGGATTTGGACGAAGATGCAAAACAGCGGCATTTAGACGATTTATTGCACGATTTGCATATCAGCCATTTGCGGGATAATCCTGCGATCAGCTTATCGGGCGGCGAGCGCCGCCGCGTTGAAATTGCACGTGCGTTGGCATCGCAGCCGCGCTTTATTTTGCTGGATGAACCTTTTGCCGGTGTCGATCCAATCGCTGTCATCGATATACAGAAAGTGATTGTTTTTCTGAAAGAACGAGGAATCGGTGTTTTGATTACCGATCATAATGTTCGGGAAACGCTGGGGATTTGCGATAGAGCCTATATCATCAGCGAAGGTCATGTACTTGCGCAAGGTCGAGCGGAAGAAATTATCGATAACGAAAAAGTTCGGGCAGTTTATTTGGGAGAAAACTTCCGTTTATAGCTGCACCGTCAATCGAGGCCGAATTATTTAGTAATGGCGGTTTTTCTAAAATTATGAAGCCAACACTCCAATTAAAGCTGACGCAGCAGCTCAAGCTTACGCCGCAATTGCAGCAATCGATACGTTTGTTACAGCTATCGACTGTCGAGTTGAATCAAGAGATTGAGCGCATCGTACGAGAAAATCCGCTGCTGGAATTGCACGATGAATGGAGTCCGGTAAACGACGACAATGCTTATGACGGTGAGGAAAGCACCGATTTTGCAACTGAAGATGGTAATGCTGCGGCAGAAAAAGAACCAAAAGACGAAACAATCCCGGATGAAAATTTTGGCGTAGATTCCGAGTGGTCGCCGGGCGGTTCTTTTTCGGATATTTCTTCGGATGAAGAGGATCGCGATTCGCCGCAAATACCGGATAAACCTGCCAGTTTGCGTGACCATCTGAATTTTCAAAACAACCTGAATCAGTTATCCGAGCATGACAGAAAAATTATCGGGTTGCTGATCGACAGCCTGGATGAGGACGGTTATTTGATGCAGGATTTGGAAGAGTTGCGGGAGATGTTGCCCGCAGAACTTGGCATCAGCTTGGCCGATTTGGAAAACGCATTGCAATGTTTGCAGCGGTTCGATCCGCCCGGCGTCGGTGCTCGCGATCTCAAGGAATGCCTGATGTTGCAACTGCAAGCAATGCCCGATGACGTGGCTCATCGCGACCAAGCAATGGAAGTGGTGCGGGAGTATTTGGAAATTCTGGCATCGAGAGATTTTGTTCAAATCAAAAAACGCTTGGCTTGCGACGATGAAAGCTTGCGGGCTATCCAGAAATTGATTACCAGTCTCAATCCAAAACCGGGGATTCAATTTAATGCGCAGAACGAGCGCTACATCGTTCCCGACGTTACGGTGAGCAAAAAGAACGACATTTGGGTGGTGAAACTCAATTCAAATGCTTTTCCTCGCCTGAGCATTAACCGTCTCTATGCTAACATTTTGAAACAGGATCACCATTCTGCACGCGGATTGATCGATCAACTGAATGAAGCCAAGTGGTTGATTAAAAATATCCAGCAACGTTCGCATACGATTTTGAGGGTTTCCAGTGCAATAGTAGAACGGCAACAGCAGTTTTTCGAGCATGGCGAAGTGGCGATGCGGCCACTGGTATTGCGCGAAATTGCAGATACATTAAATTTACACGAATCAACGGTATCGCGAGTAACGACGCAAAAATTTATGTATACTCCGCGAGGTATTTTTGAGCTGAAATATTTTTTTGGCAGCCATGTTGCCACCGATACCGGCGGCGCTTGCTCTGCGACGGCAATTCGCGCATTGATCAAGCAACTGGTACAGGAAGAGAACCCTAAGAAACCGCTCAGCGATAATAAAATTTCAAATATGTTAGAACGGCAAGGCATTATTGTGGCGCGTAGAACCATTGCGAAGTACCGGGAAGCGTTACAGATTCCTGTCGCCAATCTGCGTAAATCATTTTAATTAGCATAAAAGGAAGAATAATGAATCTCAAACTCACCGGTAACCATGTGGAAGTTACTGACTCAATGCGTGAATATGTTATTTCAAAAATCGGTAAAATTACACGGCACTTCGATCATGTTATCGATGTTAGCGTTATTTTATCGGTCGAAAAACTTAAACAAAAAGCCGAAGCCAATGTGCATATTCGCGGGAAAGATATTTTTGTCGAAACCGACAGCGAGGACATGTATGCATCGATCGATAGTTTGGTCGATAAATTGGACCGACAAATCCTTAAGCATAAGGAAAAAAATCTTGAGCGCCGCAATCATGGCGCATTAAAAGATCAGGAGCTTGAGTAAGTTAAGGAAACACTGATTCATTCGGCGAACGAGATGAAGCACGAGGCGCACGGAACGCAGCAACCGAGACCTATCGACAAGATAGGCGAGGCAGCGAGTGCCGCGCAACGAAACGATTCGCTCGTACAGCCAATAAATCAGCGTTTCCTTAAAACGCTAAAAAGTTATCTTGTTCGGCTATTAGTGATGGCTTTGCGCCCGCAAGGGTATGTACGCTGTCATTATTGCAATGAAAAATACTATTTTCCATGAATCAAATTTCGCAATTATTACCTTTATCCAATGTCATCGTTGGGTTGGACGTTACCAGCAAAAAACGGGTTTTTGAACAAGCTGGATTATTATTTGAGAATGCAAACCAAATTGCGCGCAGTCAGGTATTCGATAGTTTATTTGCGCGCGAAAAACTTGGGTCGACAGGATTGGGGCAAGGAGTCGCTATTCCGCACGGACGCATAAAAGGCTTGCGCGATGCAGTCGCCGCTTTGGTGACGATGAAGGAGGCGATTCCTTTTGATGCACCCGATGGGCAACCGGTTAGCATTGCATGCATATTGCTGGTTCCGGAGAAAGCGACCGACAAGCATTTGCAAATACTCAGCGAGTTGGCGCAAATGTTCAGTGACAAACAATTCCGCGACAGTATTCTGCAGTGCAAGGACGCGGCGGCAGTCCATAAGCTCATAACCGATTGGGAGCCTAATGTCGCAAATTAGCATTGCCGAGCTTTTCGAAGATAAAAAGGAAAAACTCACACTGACTTGGATCGCCGGTCAACGCGGTGGCGATACGATATTGAGCGAGGAGTTAATCGCACAATCCGGCCAAGGATTGATCGGGCATTTGAATTTTATTCACCCCGAATGGATTCAGGTGATCAGCAGCGATGAGATTCATTATTTAAACAAGCTCGAAGCCGCTTCGCTAGAAAAAAAAATCAATCAATTGGTGCAAGGCAATTTGGCGTGCATCATCGTTGCCGATAATGCGGAAATACCCGCATCGATTCTGGACATGGCCAATGGCTACAATATCCCATTGCTGCATTCCCCGTTACCCAGTTTGGAAGTCATTTGGCTGATTCGCACCTATTTGGGGAGTGTGCTGGCGCCTTCGTGTAGTTTGCACGGCGTGCTTTTGGATGTGTTGGGTATGGGTGTCATGATTACCGGCGAAAGCGGCGTCGGTAAAAGCGAATTGGCGCTGGAATTGATCAGTCGCGGACACGGCTTGGTTGCCGACGACGTCGTCGAATTGCGGCGTATTGCCCCCGAAACACTGGAAGGCCGCTGCCCGCCGGTGTTGCGCGATTATCTTGAAGTGCGCGGTTTAGGCATGTTGAATATCCGCACTATTTTTGGCGAAACCGCAGTGCGACGGCACAAAAACATGAAACTGATTGTGCATTTGCAAAACAGCGGAGGATCGATTGCGCTGGAGCGCTTACCTATCACCGATCTGACCGAGAAGATCATGAATGTCGATATCCGCAAGGTGGTTATCCCGGTGGCGGCTGGCCGTAACCTGGCGGTTCTGGTGGAAGCGGCGGTGCGCAATTATGTGCTTCAGTTGCGAGGAATCGATAGCATGAAGGAATTTATCGAACGCCATGAGCAAGCGATGAATCAAGAATCGGGCGACAAAAGCTCGCGTTAGCAACAACAATCCGCTACGAGGAATTTTCTAATCAAAGGATCGTTAGATGAGAAATCCTCAAACCGTCACACTCGCGCTAACCGGCGCATCCGGCATGCCTTACGGCATTCGTTTGCTCGAAATGTTGTTGAAAGAAGGCAAGCAAGTTTATCTGTTGTATTCCAAAGTAGCGCAAATCGTTGCGCAGCAGGAAATGAATCTGATGCTCCCCTCCAGCGCCAAAGAAACGGAAGCGTTCTTTAATCGCCGCTATCAATTACCGGAAGGTCAGTTGCGGGTGTTCGGGCGCGAAGAGTGGTTTGCACCTGTTGCTTCCGGTTCGAATCCAGCCGATGCGATGGTGATATGTCCTTGCACTATGGGAACGTTGGCAGCGATTGCCGCCGGAATGAGCCAGAATTTAATCGAACGCGCGGCCGATGTCATGTTGAAGGAAAACCGTCCGCTGATTATTGTGCCTCGAGAGATGCCATTCTCGGCGATTCATCTGGAAAATATGTTGAAATTGGTGCGAAGCGGTGCGGTCATACTCCCGGCTAATCCAGGTTTTTATCATCACCCGCAGACTGTGCAAGACATTGTCGATTTTGTCGTTGCGCGCATCTTGGATCATTTAAGTATCGAGCATTCGCTGATTGCCCGATGGGGCGATCAAAGCTGATATTGCTGCGGATCTTGGCATCTCCGGCCTTAACATATCGCAGCGATAACAAAAATAACTTCTCAATGGCTTGTTACTTGCATCATACGGAATACGCGCTTGTTTAAGAAATCATGTTAAAAAATTATTGTGAAATATTGTATACGGATATACTTGATCGGCTACCCTAACAAACATTGATTACTTATTGGGCAAGATACAATTTGTTTTTTATTATGCATCCAAATGCAAAATAAGGAGTAATAGCCGTCTTTATGTATTTGATATAGCGTTTTAGGTTCTTGCCGATTTTTCGTTGCCGCTAAAAGGGCTTAATGCTTTGATAGATGAACAATAGGTGATGGTTCGTGACTCGTTTATACGAATCTTTTCAGCAGGATTTTGAAATTATAACTGCCGATACCGATGAGCTTCTTGAGCAAGTTTTCAGGCTTCGCTATCAAGTGTTGTGCATAGAGAAAAGATTGCCGGATTTTGATTTCAAGCACTATCCGAATCGATTGGAAAAAGATGATTATGATTCCCATTCGGCGCATATATTGTTGCGCTATCGCTCGTCAAATGAATTTATCGGCACTGTGCGTTTGATCTTGGCTGATACGATGCGACCACAAAAGAAATTCCCAATAGAGTTGCACGGTCAATTGGATCCGGCGCTATGTGATATTCAAGCATTACCTCGACAGCGAATGGCTGAGATTTCCCGATTCTTAATCACGGAACAATTCGATCGCCGCAAAGGTAATCGTCGTGAACGGCCAGGAAGCAATCATAACGTTATAAATAAAGAGCAAGATCAGCGGGCTGGAGATCGGCGTTCCGGAGTGAATGTTGTTTTGGCGCTTGTGGCCGGTGTCATGAGAATGTCGGCGAGTCATGATATCCGATATTGGTTTTCCGTTATGGATCCCGCGCTTAATCGATTGCTGGGTTTTTATGGTTTGGGATTTGATCCAATTGGACCGCCTGTTAATTATCATGGCATTCGCCGATCCTATTATGCGCGAGTCGATGGCGTGATGACAAAAATATATAACCGGCATCGTGAAGTGTGGGAATTTGTAACGGAGCGTGGTACTTATATTCCGGGTCAAATTGATCAATAAGATAATGATGAATATCGAAATTTATTCAAGGCGTACTAACTTTCTGGAAAAGACCGATAAAAACGGATTGGGTAGTTCATTTATTTTTCGAGTAATGGAATATCGATTACGTTAATACACCTGCATTTCAGTATGTTACTAATAAAAATAATTTTCTTGAGCACAATTAAGGTTACTAAGAAAGCTAAGAAGACGCTGATTCATTCGGCGAACGAGATGAAACACGAGGCGCACGGAGCACAGCAACCGAGACATATCGACAAGATAGGCGAGGGAGCGAGTACCGCGCAACGAAGTGATTCGCTCGTACAGCCAATAAATCAGCGTTTCCCTAAAGAGCCAAGGTACTCCTCGTCTTGGATCAGGGTTTGTTTGAGCATTTTTCTCTTACTGTATTTTCTGATTGCCGAAATCGAAGTAAAAGCGGGAGAGCTTCACGCAATCGTGACAAATCGCGATGTCACAGAAAAAGCGCTTTCTGTCAATTCATTACGTTCAATTTTCAGCATGCATAAAAAAACTTGGTCCGACGGAACCAAGATCCGGGTTTTCGTATTGCCCGATGATGATTTGCTGCATCAGCGTTTTTCCAAAGAGAAATTAAATGTATTTCCGTATCAATTAAGATCGACATGGGATCGCTTAATATTCTCGGGCACCGGCCAAGGGCCTATTCAAGTCAATTCGAATGAAGAAATGCTCGCCAGGGTGGCCAACACGCCCGGTGCAATCGGTTATTTATGGACGGCGGATATCGATGAAAATGTTAATGTGCTCGAAATTAAGTAATTTTCGTATCAAAACTCATCGGCTAAGGATCGGAAGCCTGGTTTTGTTGTCGCTTATCGAATGCTTATCCGCTCAAGCACAAGAACCCAATCCGCTACAAAAGCAAACGGAAGCGAATAAATCGCCCATCAAATGGCTGCAATCGTCGGAATTGCCCGAGCAGGCCATCGTTCCTGATAGTGAAAGAAAAAGAACGAGGTTTATTGTCGATGCAATCAATCGTTTCAAGAATAACGATCTGCCGGGCGATTTTCAGATTCACGGTTTTGCCAGTCAGGCGTATATATCCACTTCGGATAATAACGTTTTCGGAAACAGCGATAATGGCGGAAGTTTCGGTTTTACCGAGGCCGGGCTAAATGCATCGGTTCGTCCGTTGCCGAGATTGCAAATATCGGCACAAGTGCTA
>SXJH01000041.1 GCA_005779435.1 Nitrosomonas sp.
AGTCGTGGGAAAAGGCGGTGAAGAGCTGGGCCACCACCGGGCCCTCGACGTGGAAGTGGGTATCGCGGCTGCGCGCCGGACCGGCGTTGCCGGCCATGAACTCGGCGCGGATGTTCATGCCGCCGATTCCGAAGAGCACAAAAATGCAGTGCTGTCGGAATTTAAGAAAGCATTGATGAAGGATCGCACGCGTATTACCGTGAATGGTTTCAGTACGCTGGGATTGGTTGAAATGACGCGCAAGCGCACTCGAGAGAGTCTTGCGCATGTGCTGTGCGAACCTTGCCCGACCTGTCAGGGCCGTGGAGAGATTAAGACCGCTCAAACGGTATGTTATGAAATCTTGCGTGAATTATTGCGAGAAGCCCGGCAATTCGAAGCCAACGAGTACCGGATTCTCGCATCGCAACAAGTCATCGATTTGTTTCTTGATGAGGAATCCCAAAGTTTGGCGCAATTGGGCGATTTCATCGCCAAGCCGATAAGCTTGCAAGTTGAGGAATCGTATACGCAAGAACAGTACGACGTGATTTTGATGTAATGCATCGTTTGAATAACCGAGAAATGGGGCAGACGAGAAATGGATGATGCGCAACTGATGGCGAAAGTGATTGCAGTGGCGAGAAGTGCGAGCGATGCCATTCTTGAGATCTATCGCAGAGCGGACATCGAGGTGAGCAATAAATCGGATCGTTCGCCTTTGACACTGGCCGATCTTGCCGCCGATCGCGTTATCAGGGACGGACTCGCCGCGCTGGATTTGGGTTATCCGATTTTGACCGAAGAAACGGCGGAAATGGCCTACGATCAACGGCAGGGTTGGCAAAAATTCTGGTTGGTGGACCCGCTTGACGGCACCAAAGAATTCATCAATCGCAATGGGGAATTTACCGTCAATATTGCGCTGGTGGAGCATGGCATGCCTGTCCTGGGGGTTGTTTATGTTCCGGTTCCGGATATTTGTTATTACGCCGCGATCGCATCGGGCGCCTATATTCAAAGAGAACGCCAATCGAGCAGCCGTATCAATGTCAAAGAATTATTGCCGGGCGAGGCGGTACGGGTTGTAACAAGCCGGTCTCATGCGGATCGGCGTACGGAAACGATGCTGGATTATTTGGAACAATATACCTGCGTCAGTATGGGAAGCTCGCTCAAATTATGCGCAGTTGCCGAAGGCAGCGCTCATTTTTATCCCCGGTTGGGGCCGACGATGGAGTGGGATACAGCGGCGGCGCATGCCGTTGTGCTTGCGGCGGGAGGGCGCGTATGCGATGCGACAGGCAATGAGTTGCGCTATAACAAACCGGATTTGCATAACCCGGAATTTTTTGTGCTGTCTAAGGATAGCGAAATCTTATTGAATGCGGCAAAACAGTGTTCGGTGCTTGGGGGCAATATATGAGCAAATCGACGAATGTGGTATGGCATCACGGCGCAATAACGCGCGAACACCGTCATCAACTCAATAAGCACAGAGGCATTGTATTGTGGTTCACCGGTTTGTCCGGTGCGGGTAAGTCGACACTTGCGCACGCAGTGGAGGAGAGATTGTACGCGGCAGGTTGCCGGACATTTGTGCTCGACGGCGATAACGTGCGTCATGGATTGTGCGGTGATCTGGGATTTTCCCCTGAGGATCGCGTAGAAAATATCCGTCGTGTGGGCGAGG
This sequence comes from Nitrosomonas sp., assembly GCA_005779435.1. Lineage (GTDB taxonomy): Bacteria > Pseudomonadota > Gammaproteobacteria > Burkholderiales > Nitrosomonadaceae > Nitrosomonas. The sequence goes on from SXJH01000041.1 coordinate 1,673, forward strand.
TGGCGAAGCTTTTTGTCGAGGCGGGGGTGATCGTATTGACTGCCTTCATTTCGCCGTTCAGGTCGGATCGTGCGCGCGTACGAAATATACTGCAGCATGGCGATTTCTTTGAGATTTACTGCGATGCGCCGATAGAAGTTTGCGAGCAGCGGGATGTCAAAGGGCTATATAAAAAAGCACGGGCGGGTTTGGTCGGCGATTTTACGGGCATATCTTCGCCGTATGAAGCACCGGTCAATCCGGAATTAACGCTGATGACAGGCGCAATGGAACTGAATCAGTGCGTCGATCAAGTGATGCGACTCATGCAGAGACGCGGCGTGCTGGTGCCCGTCAATGGGTAGGATTTGCCGGTAAGGGTAAGCGATGCTGACCGGCCTGCGGGAAAGGCTATCGTTTACGCGGCAGAACCCGGAATCGGAGTGAACCGGTTGCTTTATTTCGGCGGCACATAACCCAAGGGCTGTTCCGCGCCGCTGCCGAAGAAATGCGCCTCCAGTTGTTCCGCCAGGTATTTGCGCGCTTTGCTGTCTGAGAGATTCAGGCGGTTTTCGTTGACCAGCATGGTTTGCAGTTGAAGCCATTGCTGCCAGGCCTCTTTCGAAACATTGTCGAAAATACGCTTACCCAGTTCGCCGGGATAGGTTTGAAAATCCAGCCCTTCCGCTTCGCGACCCAATTTGATGCATTTCACCATTCGTGCCATTGGTTTGTTTATCCGTTCAGAAATTAGGGAAACGCTGATTTATTCTGAATTTATCATTTCGGCGAATAATTCAGTGCTTCCTTAGAAAAAGCGGCATTATGAAATCTTTAATGCATCCCGTAAACCGTTTTTGCCGGATTCCGAATTTTGAGCCTGTTTTTAACACCGCAGCGGCAACGCAGATAGTTTTTCAACGACCTGTTAAGGGCACGCTGAATACCGGTTCAGGGCGTCTTGCGTTGCCGATCAAGTGAGGAGGTCGGTATGATGCAAAACCAGCGAAGGGGGTAGAATGCCTAAAATTTTGGTGACCGGCGCTACCGGTCAGATCGGTGCGGAATTGACACTGGCGCTGCGCGAGCGCTACGGTGCGGAAAATGTCGTGGCTGCGGGACACCGCCGCGAGCCGTCCGGCGATTTAGCGCAAACGGGACCTTATTGCCGCTTGGATGTTCGCGATGCGGCAGCGCTCGATGCCGTGGTTTCCGGGCAGCATTGTACTGCGATTTACCATCTCGCCGCGTTGCTGTCCGCAGTGGCGGAAGAGCAGCCCTTGCAGGCCTGGGACATCAATATGAACGGGCTGTTGAACGTGCTGGAAAGCGCGCGCAAGCACCGCTGCCAGGTGTTTTTTCCCAGTTCCATCGCCGCTTTCGGCCCCGACACGCCGCCGTTCGATACGCCGCAGGATACCGTGCAGCATCCGGCGACTATTTACGGCATTACCAAGGCGGCTGGCGAGTTACTGTGCGATTACTATCATCGCCGCTACGGCGTCGATGCGCGCGGCGTGCGTTATCCGGGATTGATTTCCAATCAAGTGCTGCCGGGCGGCGGCACGACGGACTATGCCGTGGATATTTTTTACGCCGCAGTCCAGCAGCGGCATTACGATTGCTTTCTGCGCGCCGATACGCAGTTGGATATGATGTATATGCCCGATGCGATAGTCGCAGCCGTGCAACTGATGGAGGCCGATGCAAATCGATTGACGCATCGCAACGGTTTCAATATCGCTGCAATGAGTTTCACGCCGGCGCAATTGGCGGCGGCGATACAACGGCATCTGCCCGATTTCACCATCGCTTATGCGGTCGATCCGCTGCGTCAGGCGATTGCCGATTCCTGGCCGCGACACATGGACGACAGTGCCGCCCGCACCGAATGGGGCTGGCGGCCGCAATTCGATTTGCCGGGCATGGTGGCCGATATGCTGACGCATATTGCCGCGAAGTTGCAGAACGATTAATTGGAGGTTGATATGCCGCTGTCGAAGATAGAGCCGCTGTTTCAGGCAAAATTAAACCAACTGCAACAGCAAGGTGTCCGCAAGGGCGATGAGAAAATAGTGACCGGCATCCAACCGGCAGCCGACGGATACGGCCCGCGCTACCGGTTGCACGGTTATGGCGCACGCGCGTTTTTGCGCATGAATTCGAATTCCTATCTGGGGTTGGCGCGGCATCCCGCAGTGATCGAAGCGGAAGCGCGTGCGGTGGAAAAATACGGCACAGGTCCCGGTGCGGTGCGCTTTATCAGCGGCACTTATGCGCCGCATGTCGAATTGGAGCGCAGATTGGCGGCGTTTCACGGCCGCGAAGCCGCGATGTTGTTTAGCGCCGCTTACGCCACGATGACCGGAGTGCTGCCGCAATTCATTTCCGAACAGACGCTGATTGTCAGCGATGCGCTGAATCACAATTGCATCATCAATGCGATCCGTCTCGCGCATCCGGGCGGAAAAGCGATTTATGCGCACGGCGATATGGGTGAATTGGCTGACATTCTGGATTCAAACCGTAATCGTTATCAACGGGTTTGTGTGGTCACCGACGGCGTATTCAGCATGCGCGGCGATC
>SXJH01000042.1 GCA_005779435.1 Nitrosomonas sp.
ACCGAAGATGATCATGTTGCGCGTCAATATATTCGCGCCTTCAACGGTAATACTGACGGGCATTTGCTGATAAGTACGCCCCAGGTAGTTGCGCGGGCCGATGCAAATGCCTTTACCGCCGTGAATATCCATCGCATCGTTGATCGCCTGGCGTCCGCGTTCCGTTAAATGATATTTGACGATGGCGGAAACAACCGAGGGCTTCTCGCCCAGATCGACAGCACCCGCAGTCATCACGCGCGCCGCATCCATCATATAGGTATTGCCGCCGATGCGCGCCAATGCTTCTTCGATACCTTCGAAATAACCGATAGGCGTTTTAAATTGCGTGCGAACCCGGCTATAAGCGCCGCCGGTGCGCGCCGCCAATTTAGCGGCACCCACACTGGTTGCCGGCAATGAAATGGAACGCCCTGCCGCCAGACAATTCATCAGCATGCGCCAGCCTTGCCCCAAACCCTCTTGTTCGCCGATCACCCATTCCATTGGAATGAAAACCTCTTCACCGGAATTGGGGCCATTTTGAAACACGCCATTGAGCGGATAATGACGCCGTCCGATATTGACACCGGGCGTATCGGTTGGAATCAACGCCAATGTGATGCCGATCTCCTCATCGCCGCCCAAGAGCCGGTCCGGGTCGTACAATTTGAATGCCAAACCGAGCAGCGTTGCAACCGGGCCAAGCGTGATGTAGCGTTTCTCCCACGTTACCCGCATACCCAGCACATCGGATTTGCCATCGAATTCGCCGCGACACACGATAGCAAAATCGGGCATCGATCCGGCATCGGAACCCGCTTCGGGTGAAGTCAACGCAAAACAAGGGACTTCCTGCCCTTTTGCCAGGCGCGGCAAATAATGTTCTTTTTGCCGCTCGGTGCCGTAATGCAATAGCAACTCTGCCGGCCCCAGCGAATTGGGCACCATCACCGTAACCGCTGCGGTGCCGCTGCGCGAACCGATTTTCATCACCACAGCGGAATGTGCCAGCGCCGAAAAACCGTAACCGCCGTATTGCTTCGGAATAATCAAACCGAAGAAACCGTTTTCCTTAATAAACTGCCAGACTTCCGGCGGCAAGTCTTTTAATTCGTGCGTGATTTTCCATTCGTCCAGCATTGCGCACAATTGTTCGACTGGGCCATCGAGAAATGCCTGCTCTTCCGCAGTCAATTGCGGTTTTGGATAAGCCAGCATTTTTTTCCAATCCGGCTTTCCGCTGAACAAATCGCCTTCCCACCAAACCGTACCTGCATCGAGTGCCTCTTGTTCGGTTTGCGAAATCTGCGGCAGCATTGCCCGGAAGATTTTCAGAATTTGACCGGTAACCAGACGGCGGCGAATCGCCGGAACGCCAAGAACCACGGCGGTGACAGCAGCAACAAACAAGAAAACGTAGAAGAGAAACAGTAACATAACGATTTTCTCCGTAATGAGATAAGGTCAATCAAGCAATACACAAGGATAGCTATTGTGCAAGACCTGAATCAGACGTGTAAAATTCGGCGATCAATATCGAAGAGCTTGTGCGTTCAAATTTACATGATTATCGGACAGATCCCTACTGTAATACGGAAATACACCGGTGTCATGTTGTGTAATTCATACACATTGATAAAAATTAATTAATCCATTCTTTCAGGAAGAAAACCATGTCCACTGCCACGCTGACGCTTGTGCAAAAACTGATCTCATGCCGTTCTTTGACGCCCGACGATAGCGGTTGTCAGGAAATTTTGATTCAGCGGCTGGCACAATTGGGGTTTCGTATCGAAAAAATGCGTTTCGGCGATGTTGACAATTTCTGGGCGCGGCGCGGCGATGCTGCGCCGCTGCTATGTTTTGCGGGCCATACCGATGTCGTACCGACCGGCCCGCTGGAACAATGGGATAGCGATCCCTTTGTTCCAACCGTTCGCGACGGTCGATTGTACGGTCGCGGCGCAGCCGATATGAAATCGTCTTTGGCCGCATTCATCACTGCCATTGAGTCATTTCTTGCGCAACACCCCGACCACCCCGGTTCGATTGCATTATTGATCACCTCCGATGAAGAAGGCGTAGCTATAAACGGCACGGTGAAGGTTGTCGAAACGCTGAAAGCGCGTGGCGAGCTACTGGATTATTGCATCGTCGGCGAACCGACTTGCACCGATAAACTGGGGGACACTATCAAAAACGGGCGTCGCGGCTCGTTATCCGGCAATCTGACAATTAAGGGCATACAGGGTCATATCGCCTACCCGCATTTGGCCAAAAATCCAATCCACTTGGCTGCTCCCGCCATTGCCGAACTGGCGCAAACCGAATGGGATCGAGGCAACGAATACTTTCCGCCGACCACCTGGCATATCTCCAATATCAATGCCGGAACCGGGGCAACCAATGTCATTCCCGGCAAACTGAATTTGTTGTTCAATTTCCGCTTCTCCACCGCCAGCACTGTCGATTCATTGAAAGCCCAAGTGCACCAAATCCTCGACAAACACGGCTTGGATTACGAGCTGCACTGGGAATTATCGGGAAAACCGTTTCTGACGCCCAAAGCGGAATTGGCCGACGCCATGCGCAATGCCATTGCCAAAACCACGGGCTTGGAACCGCAACTCTCCACTTCCGGCGGCACTTCCGACGGCCGATTTATCGCGGATATTTGCCGGCAAGTCGTGGAATTTGGCCCATGCAACGCAACGATCCATAAGCTAAATGAGAATGTTGAGATCGACGATCTTGCGCAATTATCAGCAATCTATCGATTAACCATCGAGAATCTTCTCAACGGCAACCGATAAACAAGGGCTCCTTAAACAATCGCATCAGACCGGATGCGGGAATCCGGGCGAGTTCCTACGATTTAGCTTCCGGCGGATGTTTCTTCATATACGCCACAATATCCCCCACACTGCGCAAAGTTTTCACTTCATCGCCGTCGAAAGTAACGCCGAACGCTTCTTCTGCGTCAAACAGCAATTGCACGGTATCCATGGAATCGAATCCCAGCGATTTGAATGTTGACGCGGCTGTGATCGTGGAATTGTCCACATTGTCAACTTTTGACGCTATAAACGCGATGACTTTTGCTTCGAGGTCTGTTGTATCCATAATGTTGGCACTTGTATAAAAGGTTAAGGTGTTGTGAAAACGATGCTGGCGTTGTTGCCGCCGAAACCGAACGCGTTGCACATACCGGTTCGCACTTTCTTTCGCACTGCTTGATTCGGCGTATAGTCGAGATCGCATTCCGGATCGGCCTCATCCAAGTTGATGGTGGGATGAATCGTGCCGGTATGCAGCGTCATGATCGTTGCGATACTGCCGATTGCAGCCGATGCGCCGATGCTGTGTCCAATCATCGATTTGGTAGCACTGATGGCAATCTGCCGCGCATGATCGCCGAAGAGTTGCTTGATGGCTTTGGTTTCAATAATATCGCCGACTGGGGTTGAGGTCGCATGCGCGTTGATGTATTCCACTTGATTCAAGGGCACACCGGCATCTTCGATGGCGATTCGCATCGCGGCCGCCTGTCCGTCTGTGTCCGGCGCCACGATATGCGTTGCGTCGCAGGCACACCCATAACCCGCCACTCGTGCATAAATCCTGGCGTTGCGTTCTTTTGCCGCCTCTTCGCACTCCAGAACCAGAATACCCGCACCTTCGCTCATGACAAAACCGTCGCGGCCTTTGGCAAACGGACGCGAAGCATGCGCAGGATCGTTATTAAATCCCGTCGATAGCGCCATTAATGCTTCAAAACCCGACATGGTCATCGGCAATACGCAGGCTTCCGCACCACCCGCGATAACGGCATCCGCTTTACCGGTACGCAACAAATCAAGTGCCATGCCGATGGCGTTGGCTCCGGACGAGCAAGCCGTGCTGCACGTCAGATTGGCGCCTCTAAATCCGTATTGCGTGGCAATCCAGGCTGCGGCAGAGTTGGTCATGATACGGGGAACGGAAAACGGCGGCAGCGATTTATTTTGAATTTTACGCGCTGCTGACGATTCGAAGGTTGCAAACCCGCCCATACCGGACCCCAAACTCACGGCAATGCGCTGCGGCTCGTAGCATGTCAGACTGCCCGCATCCTGTACTGCTTGATTGGCGGCATGCAAAGCCAATTGCGCGAACCGATCGGTTTGATCGATCTGCTTGGCGCTCAAGAAGGTCTTCGGGTCAAAATCGGCGACTTCGCCCGCAACTCGGGAACGTTGTTTGGAAGCATCGAAGTTTCGAATGCCGGCGATTCCGTTTACACCGGCCACGGCATTTTCCCAAAACCGGTCAATACCGATCCCTATCGGCGACACAATCCCCATTCCGGTAACAACGATGTGCATACGAGATCAAACAGAGAAATATTGAGGCAGGATTTTGAATAGTAAAAGTGCTTTAAATCTGGAGGGGAAATATACTGAAAGGCGGATTGGCTGTCAAACGCGCCAATCCAGAGACCGGTCTGCGGGCATAAAACCTGCAAATAAGCATTTCATCAAAGCTTTGACTTCGACTCCAATTTTCGCTTCCATTCGATCGTACCGTAAGTGCCTATATAGGCGCCAATGAAAGCAGCGGCGATATAAATCTTGTTCTCGACATAATTCGTTACGGTAAATGCGGTAACCAGAATAATCATCGCCGACCAAAATGCAGCGGCATGCGCTCTTCTTTCTTCAACATCGATAAAATAAAGCGTCCAGCACACATCGGCCACCGCCATGGCGACCATAATCAGCAAAAAGGTGACAACTGAAAATTCAGATTCCATAACATCCTTTAAAAAAATCGAAAGTGCGTTTATAGCCCTTGCTGCGCAAAATTATGCTGCCAATGTTCCTGCGGCATTATAGGCGCCAGGCATCGGGTGTGCGCAAATCCGATCACTTTTTCTTGATAGCGTGTCGGCCCGCAAATCGCCAATCCGCCGTTATCCGCTCTTACGCGCAAAGTTCCGCCAAGAGAATGTGTCTGTATCGGCAGCGCAATTCCAAAGACTTTCGATGCGACATAGGCGCTGGCCGCACTCCCGGTGCCGCAGCTTTGCGTAACATCTTCCACACCCACCTCGAAGGTACGCACCGCAATACCGTCATCCGTGCGCCAAATGAAATTGACATTGACGCCTTCCGGATGACCGACATACTCGCACAACGATTTTTCTTCACGCAACGACTTACCCAATTCCCTTGCGGATTCCAAGCTTATCTCAGAACCGATAACCACCACATGCGGCACACCGGTATAAACATAATGAATGTTATGGTCGATTTGCCGGTAATCCCGTGCTTCACCGAGATTCACTTCCACCAAGTCCTGCTCTACCACAACCTCTTTTGCGCCATCGCCGGTGACGATTGTGAACACGTCGGCAGCCACATAGTGATCGCGAAAGAATCGTGTTGCACAACGCAATCCATTGCCGCACATGGTTTCTTCGGTACCGTCCCGGTCGAAAATCTTCATGGTCGGCATGCCGTGCAATTGATCGACATACAGTATGCCGTCGGTATCGTGTTGACCGGCCAGCGCAGATGAAATCTGTTCGCGATCAAACCCATCGAGCGGCGTCCTCATTTCGTCGACCACTAAAAAAGAATTGCCGCATCCATCCATCTTTGTCGCTTTGATTCTCATATCCATCCTCTGATTTATAGTTAAATTGCCAGCCTATTACATGCAATCTCAATTTGATTGCGGATTGAATCCCATACGCTTGGTTAAATGCGCTTGAGCAACACCCGAGATAAATTCATCTTGAACAATGCCTGTTAAAACAAAACCGTTCTTAAGATAAAAGCACAAACTATCGTTTGCATCGGCATCGGTAATCACGTTCAAAATCTTGCCGCCCCGTTGCCGAATCTCGGCAAAAATTCTGTCCACCAAGCGAGCGCCATATCCTTTATTGCGGTGATCTTTATCGACTGCAATTATCAATAGCTGATAAGTATTTACGGTCTTTTTTGCGACTACGTAACCAATCGGCTTATCGTTCTCCATTGCGCAAAACCCAAAAAACTTCCCTCTCCCGATACCTTCCAATTCCTCATGAATATCCGATTGGTACATTGCGCCGATATCCTGCAATGCAATCTTTTCAAGTTCCGGAGCCAATTCTTTCGTAATAGGAACAATCATATTTTTCTCACTCTACTAATTACCAAGAAGGGAATAGACACGGCCACGATGCTCGATCACACCCGCTTTGGCAGCTTTGCCGATCGTGGATGCGGCCAATCCCTCCAATACTTCCGTTTTACCGCTGAAGCGCCCGGGATAACGCAACGAAAGCCGTTGCACCGCAGCGTGAATAATCAGCGCGATCATATCGGCGTGCGCAATATTGGCATGGCGGCACATGTTGGTCAGATCGGCCTCGGTCGGGTGCACACCTGGAATCACATTTGCCTCGAGGAAATACAACTGACCGTCTCGCTCACGAAAATCCATGCGGTTATAGTCACGCACTTCGAGAGCCTCATGCGCAGCAATAGCCATTTCTGCGAAACCCTTGGTTTTGTCGTTCCAATCAAGCTGACAAACATAGGGATTCTCAATACTCTTAACATAAGGATCGCGCACTTGCGGATTCCCTGGAATCTTCGAGAAATCGAATTCCAGAATCGGTAACACATAATTGCCGATCAAACCTATCGTGTATTCGATACCGGGCAGAAACTCCTCAACCAGCGCCGGTTGCTTGAATTGCATATACACCGCTTCAATTGCATCGTTAAGTTCTGCTAAGTCATGCACTTTGCTTTTTTGGCTGATACCGATGCTGGTGCCTTCGCTATAAGGCTTGACCATCAGCGGAAACGACAAGTTTCTAAGCTGATCGCCGGGCAGCATGAGCTGGAATTTCGCGGTCGGCACACCGTCATACGCAACGATCCGCTTCGCTGTCGCTTTATCCATCTTGTTGATGAAGGTTTTAGGGCTGCTGCCGGTATAAGGAATGCCTAAGTGTTCGCAGAAAAAAGGCACAATCGCTTCGCGCAATTCCTGCTCTTCCAATCCTTCGGTGTTATTGAACACGAAATCGATTTGATCTTTCCGCCGCTCAAGCTGGTGATAAATATCCGCACCGACATCGATCAATTCCACATTCGCACCCGTGCGCTCAAGCGCCGCAGTCACTGCCGCAATCGTGGCCGGACCTTCGAATTCGCCGTACCGAAGATCGTCCATGCCCGGCTTTCTGACATTGCAGGTATAAACAATATTGAGTTTTTTCATGTAAGCGTTCACAGCATCCAATTAATTGAAAATATTTATTTCAAATAACCGGATAACCGAACGTCTGGGAGATAGAAGCTTAAGCAACCGAACATACCGTTGAATCAAGTTAAAGGAATCCCATTAACGCCGATCAACGCTTCCGGTTTACAACAATCAATAATAATTTTTCGGCAATTGCATTAACTGGCGTTGAAAAACATTTTCGAGGCAGTCGATGCAAGGCAAAAATAGGCAAGAACGCAATTTATGCATGACATAATGAACATCTTGCGCCGGTTTTTATACCGCACAACGAATTGATTCGCTCATACAGTCAGTTTCCTTAAATGATTGCTGTCTTCATTGAATCAATATCTTGCAACCGGAGATCCATCCGACAACCGACCGCTGGGTTGCGGACAATTGATTGTGCGGCCGAACACTGTTTTGGAAGCAACAGTCGGCCGCTGTTGCCAGGTGAGTAAATGCGCTTGTTGCCGGGATGCGGAAATCCGGTCGGGCACCGGAAATTGCGCGAGCATATCGCGATAATAAGCTTTCCGCTGCCAATAATTCGCATGGATGCCATCCAAACCGAACCACATCGGATCTTGCTCGTATAACTTGAAATGCATGCTTGCCGCCATATCCAGCAACCCTGCATGGACAATACGCGCGCGGCGTACCGTTTCAGCCAGGGAAAGCCTGCAAAACGGATAAAACAAATTGCGGAAAATGAGATAGCGTCCCTCGGACAATCGTTCAATCGACCGCAGCGGCAAATTGGTCACGACAATCTGCACCGGCTGCCGCTGCAATCGCGAAATACACCATGCCACTGCGCGCAATAGCTGCTCCGGCGGCGATTCATACAAAATATCGTTGCCGATATCGGTCAACAATGCATAGCTCGGACACGATTCGGTCGCCGCCAGCCAGTGCCATAAACCGCAATCGGCAATCGACGGCAACCCGCGCATCAGCATTTGGCTCGGCGTGCCGTATGCGCGGCCATGCCCGGCAGCCGTCATGATTTCACTCGGCGCACCCAATCGCTGTTGCATCAAATGAATAACCAAGCGCAACGATAACGTCAGATTGCTCGCGCCGAGTAAAATAAAACGATTTTCCGGCAATGCGAAATTTTTCTGTTTCTCTGGCATATATTCCTCATTATCGGCCATCGGCAACCCATTCCGGAAATATTCCGGCAGAGCGATTGTTAGCAACAAATAGAATTGTCCGGTTTTATAGCAAATAAATTGTCCGCTTTGAACCGCATTGAATTAGTGAGTTAATTCGTTGCGTAGTTGTTGCGGCGGATTCACGCGACAACT